>JAQCNM010000164.1 GCA_028275025.1 Halovenus sp. | reverse complement strand
CACAGCAGATCGCCGGTCACCGTCGAGTCGAGCCGCTCACCGCTCGCGTTCGGGCCAGTGGCCGTACGCGAGGTCGCGCTGGACGGCGTTTGCACCCTCGTATATCGAGGGGTACTTCGTGTCACGGTAGACACGGTTGGCGCGGGTCTCCTCGCGGAGCCCCTCGCCGCCGTGGAGCTGGACCGCGGTCTGTGCGATGTCCTCCGCGGCCCGGGTCGCGTGACTCTTTGCCAGACTCGCCCAGAACGCTGGGTCCTCGCCGGCCATCACGTGGTCACAGGCCTGCCAGGCCAGCGCCCGGGCGGCCTCGAACTGCTCGCGGCACTCGACGAGGCGGTGTCGGACGGTCTGTTTGTCGGCGACGGGTTCGTCGTACAGCTCCCTGTCGTGGACGTACTCCCAGGCAGTTTCGAGCGCCGCGGCCGCGAGTCCGAGCCCGTGGCCCGCAACCGCGATGCGGCCGTAGTTGAAAAACGAGGCGAGCTCGTAGAACCCGTCACCCTCGGCTCCGAGCCGGTTCTCGACCGGCACGCGAACGCCATCGAGGGTGATACGAGCCTGCTGTGAGGCGCGTAGCCCCATCTTACCGGTGATTGGCTCGGCCTCGTACCCCGGCGTGTCCGTCGGGACCACGAACAGCGAGTAGCCGTCGTGGCCGGGTTCGCCGGTCTGTGCGTAGACGACAATCCAGTCTGCGACGACACCGTTGCTCGTCCAGTACTTCTCCCCGTCGATGACGTACTCCTCACCCTCGCGTCGGGCGGTCGTCGTCATCCCGGCGAGGTCGGAGCCGCCGGACGGTTCTGTTGCCGCCAAACCGGTTATCTCGTCGCCGGCGGCCACCGCGGGCAGCCACCGGGACTTCTGCTCCGGCGAACCCGTCATCGTGACGACCTTCGCGCCGAAGTCGACCAACTGGAGGGCGAGCCCGATGCCGCCGTCGGCGTGGAACCACTCCTCGACGACCGCGAGCCGGTCCGCGAGCGTCCAGCCCGCCCCGCCGTACGCCTCGGGAACGTAGCGCCCGGCCAGCCCCGCGGCCTGGGCTTCCTGGACGATCTCGAGTGGGTACTCGCCGGAGGCGTCGTACTCGGCACTGTTCGGTCGGACGTGTTCGGTCGCAAACTCGTTGGCGGCCGCCTTCGTGTCGCGGGCACGCTCCGGTACGGGTGACGATGAGAGGAGCTGCATACGCTCCCATTCTGGCCGGACACATTTCAGTACTTGGAGTGAGGCCGGTGTCTCGCGGGGGGTCGACCTCCGACTGCCGGGTGACCGGCGAGGGTCGCTGTGCAGTTGGTCCCGTTCGCGGGTGGGGTCGTCGGGCCGGTCTCAGAACTGGCCGAGGCTGGTCTGTCCCCGCTTGAGCGCGGTCGCGTCGTAGCCGCGAGCGGTTAGCTCCGTCGCGAGGGTCGACGCGGCGCCGTGCTGGGTGTACACCCGGTCGGGGTCGACGGCCTCGACCAGCGCGAGAAGTTCGGGAAAGTCACAGTGGTCGGAGAGCGGAAAGGTAACGTCGAAGTCACCGCGAAACCGAAACGAGCTGTCGACCGCCCACCCGGAGAACCCCGCGGTGAGGGTGTCGGCCTCGCGTGCCAGGCGGTCGATCCAGTCGATACGGGCGCTCGTCATCGGCAGGACGAGCGCGTCACCGGGTCGGAGCTCCGTCCAGTCGAACGGTTCCGCCGGAAACTCGACCCCGAGCCCCGCCTCGATCGGCTCGTTTATACGCCGGACACCGTCGGTCGTCAACACGCGGTCCCGGTCGGCGCGGTCGGCGAGCAGTTGGAGCTTCTGTGCGCGGCCGAACGCGTAGCCGAGCAACAACACCGGTGCATCCGTCTCCCGGAGCCAGTCGACGACATCCGTGGCGACCGTCTCGTGGGGCGGAAACGCGTACTCGGGCTCGCCGTACGTGGCCTCGGTTATCAACACGTCGACGTCTGGTGGGTCGAACCCGTCGAGATAGAGCCGCGAGCGTGTCGAGATGTCGCCGGTGTAGCAGTAGCGGGTCCCGTCGGGGTCCTCGACGATGGCTGCCCGGGAGCCGGCGACGTGTCCGGCCGGCCGCAGGTCGATTCGGGGGTGAGAGCGGGCCTGCAGCCGTCCGTCCATCCGCGTCGTGCCGATGGCGGCGGTCAACGGCGAGCAGACGGCCGTCGTGTCGGTGGTGGGCAGGTGGTCACCGTGCGCGTGGCTCACCACCGCCACGTCCCCGTCGGGGTCGTCGGCGTCACAGACAACCCGCGTCCCGTCCGAGAGAACGATGTCGATCCCGTCGCGGTACTGGACCGTCACGTCTCGGTGTAGGAACGCTACCGGAATCAGGCTGACGCCGCCGGCCGTCTCACTGCGAGGCGTACAGCCGCTCGACGCGGTCGAGTGTATCCGCGT
>JAQCNM010000149.1 GCA_028275025.1 Halovenus sp. | reverse complement strand
TCGGTGAGTCTGCCGACGTCGTCGCTCGGTACCAGGGCGGGGACAACGCGGGTCACACCGTCGTCCAGGGTGGCGAGGAGTACAAGCTCTCACTGGTGCCAAGTGGTGTGGTTCGGAACAAGATCGGCGTGCTCGGAAACGGCTGTGTGGTGAACCCCCGGACGTTGTTCGACGAGGTCGACACTCTCCGCGAGCGGGGGCTCGACCCCGACGTTCGCGTCGCCCGGCGAGCCCACGTCATCTTTCCGTACCACCGCGCACTCGACGGTATCGAGGAGACCGCAAAGAGTGACGAGAACCAGGAGGTCGGCACCACCGGTCGGGGTATCGGCCCGACGTACGAGGACAAGGCTGCCCGCCGCGGGCTCCGGGTCGGGGACCTGACCGACCCCGAGCTGCTCCGCGAACGGCTGTCGTACGTCGTCCCGCAGAAGCGGGCGCTCGCCGAGTCGGTGTTCGGCGTCGAGCCCGACGACCGGTTCGACCTCGACGCGCTCTACGAGGAGTACCGCGACTACGGTGAACGCCTGGACCGCGAGGGGATGCTCGTGGACAGCGGTGTCTTTCTCTCCGACCGTCTCGCCGACGGTGACGCCGTGTTGCTCGAGGGTGCACAGGGGACGGTGCTCGATATCGACCACGGAAACTACCCGTACGTCACCTCCTCGAACCCGACCGCCGGCGGGGCGGCGACGGGAACCGGGCTCCCGCCGAGTCGGGTCGGCGAGGAGGTGGTCGGCATCGTCAAAGGGTACCTCTCGCGGGTCGGCAGTGGTCCGATGCCGACCGAACTCGGCGGTGTGCCCGGGGACACACCCGGCTACACCGAGGACGACGAGGACGACCCACTCGCCACGCGAATCCGGGAGGCCGGTGGCGAGTTCGGCACTGTCACCGGCCGGCCGCGCCGGGTCGGCTGGCTCGATCTACCGATGGTGCGTTACGCGGCCCGCGTCAGCGGGTTCACGGGCCTGGCGGTCAACCACGTCGACACGCTCGCTATCCTGGACGAGCTCCGGGTGGCAGAGGCATACCGCCTCGACGGCGACCGCCTCGAGACACTCCCCTCGACCGTCACGGACTGGGCCACCTGCGAGCCGGTCTACCGCAGTTTCGACGGCTGGCCCGACACCGACTGGAGCGCGGTCGCCGAGAACGGGTACGACGCGCTACCCGCAAACGCCCGCCGGTATCTCGAGTTCGTGAGCGACGAAATCGGTGTCCCGCTGTACGCCGTCGGTATCGGTCCCGACCGCGAGGACTCTCTCGTGCTCGAGAACCCCCTTTGAGATCCTCCCGCTCACGAGACACCGCTCTCGAGATTCTCGAGGAGTTTTCCGACGAAGAGCCCGAGCCGCGGCGATATCTCCCCTCTCTCTGTGGGTGTCGCGGGCTGTGCGGTGAGCGTCTCCACGAACCGCTCGGAGTGGGTCATCGCGTGGATGATATCCACGACGTCGACGGTGAGCCCCGCGTCCGAGGTGTCGAGGTCGGGGTGGCGGTGGGTCACCTCATCCGAGTACGCTATCGTCCAGGCCGGCCCGCCGACAACTTCAATCGCGTCCGTGACGGGTCCAACAGCGAGCGGGTCGCTCCCGGTGTCGATGTAGATGATGTCGTCATCGACGTAGGTCCCGTACCGGGGCATCACCCGACGGTTCGACCCGCTGTGCAATGAAGATTCCTAGGGTCCTCGTCCTGTTGGCTGTGATTTCCTGGAACGAGCACCCCGGGGTACCGACACGCGCCGTGTGCTTACAGCCGACAGTATCAGGTGGGGTATGCATCCGCGAGCGCGCCGAGACCGGTGCCGTTCTCGGTCGTGTGTGGGGCGGAGAGCGGAGAGACGCTGATTCGGTTCTCAAGAACCGCGTGGCGGTCGGTGCCCGGGGGGTCCGTGGTCGTGCCCGCCGCCATCTCGTTCCAGATCGTGTCCCGAATCTGTATCTTCTGGCCGTCGCGGTCGGCGGTCATGCGGTACACCCCCGAGGGTCGGGTAACGGCCATCTCCCCCGTGCTTCGCTCGGTGACGGGCGCGTTTATGTTCAGGTAGTCCGCCGCCCCGAACAGGCTGTCGTCGGCGTACTCGACCAGGTATGCGGTGCTGTCGACCGCGGCCGTGTACGCCGCCTGGTCGAGGTGTGCCCCGTCGTCGAACAGCGACTCGGGGATGTACATCGAGACGGCCATCGCCGGAACGTCGAGAAAGGCGGCTTCGACGGCGGCACTAACCGTTCCCGACCGGCCGAGCACCGCCGAGCCCAGGTTCGCCCCTCTGTTGCAGCCCGCGACCACCAGGTCAACCTCCGGAAGTAGCGACTGCACCCCCGCGACGACACAGTCGACCGGCGTCCCGTCGACGGCGTACCCGCGGTCGTGTTCGTGGACTGCCACGGACTGTGACCGGGTCCGACCGACCGCACTCTGGTCTGTCACCGGCGAGACGACCGTCACCGACCCGACCGACGAGAGCGCCGCCTGGAGCGCGTGGAGGCCGGCCGCATCCACCCCGTCGTCGTTTGTCAGCAGTATCTCCGGGTTCTTCATGCTTCTGTCACGCCCGCGGGACTCATCAAGCTAGCGTTCCGCCATCGGGTACCCCAGAACAAACAGATTTTTTAGCTGCTGTGCCCAACTCTCGTCTGCACTCGCTCGATTGGTGTAGTCCGGCCAATCATTTCGGCCTTTCGAGCCGATGACCGGGGTTCAAATCCCCGATCGAGCATGAACTCACCCAGACCACCCACGGGTGTGTCTACCCGTGTGGCCCAACCGGTAGCCCGCTCGCCCCGTAGA
>JAQCNM010000147.1 GCA_028275025.1 Halovenus sp. | reverse complement strand
GTAGAGGCCAACCGCGTCTCGGCCTACGCCGAGACCCTGCAGGAGTTGGTCGCGGCGGGTCACGAACTCGGAGTGGTCGTCGGTGGTGGCCCGGTCGCCCGGGAGTACATCGGTGCGGCACGGGAGCTCGGTGCCGACGAGATATCGCTCGACCGCCTCGGCATCGAGGTGACGCGGCTGAACGCCCGACTGTTGGTCGAGGCACTGGGTGACGTGGCCGTCTCCCACCCTATCGAGGCCGTCGAGGATGCCCGCGAGGTGTTCCGTCGCGGTGACATCCCGGTGCTGGGCGGGACGGCACCCGGCCACACCACCGACGCAGTCGCGGCCGGTGTCGCCGAACACGTCGACGCCGACCTCTTGGTGTACGCAACGAGCGTCAACGGGGTGTTCGATGCCGACCCACGGGTCGACGACGGCGCGGCGAAGTTCGACCGCCTCTCGCCGGCAGAGCTCGTCGAGACGGTCAGCGAACTGGAGCTCGCGGCCGGGAGTAACTCACCGGTCGATCTGCTGGCCGCGAAACTGCTGCAACGTTCCGGGCTGCGCGCTGTCGTCGTCGACGGCGCTGACCCCGACCGGGTCGCCGCCGCGGTCGACGGTGACCACGGCGGCACAGATATCGTCCCCGACTCGTGACGGGACTGTCCCCTCGTCTCCCCCCGGTCCGGCCCCCTTGACAACGCTTAAGCGTCTGTCGAACTTATAAGATATCAGTACGAGGTGCCGCGCTTTACCGATGAACACACACGAGACCAACGAGTCGACGGTGCCGAACCCCTACGCGGTGACTGACGACCCGGACAGGGCGTTCTGGGCCGACGCCGCGGCCGACGCAATCGAGAGACGCAGCCCCGACGAGCCGGTCGTGCTGAAAGGCGGCGTCTCCCCGTCGGGAATCCCCCACATCGGCCACTTCAACGAGATTCTGCGGTGTTACTTTGTCGCCGAGGTGCTCCGCGAGCGCGGCCACGAGGTTCGTCAGGTGTTCACCGCCGACGACCGCGACCGCCTGCGCACGCTCCCCCGACAGCTCGCCGACGAGAACTGGCAGATTGTCGGCCTGAGCGAGGTCGACGCGGGCGCGCTCGGGCGGAATCTCGGCCGCCCGTACACCGACGTTCCCGACCCGTTCGGTGAGGCCGACTCCTACGGTGACCACTTCACCGACCTGCTCCGGCGGAGCGTCGACCGTCTGGACGTGCCTGTCGAGTTCGTCTCGAACACCGAACTCTACGAGACCGGCGCCTACGACGACGCCATCCGGACCGTGCTCGGGAACCGGGGGCGGGCACGGGACCTGCTCGCCGGCTACCAGAGCGGGGTCGACGACTCCTACGTGCCGTTCTTTCCGGTCTGTGAGTCCTGTGGGAACCTGACAGAGACCGTCACCGGGGTCGACCTCGATGGCTGGACCGTCTCGTACGCCTGTGAGGATATCGAGACCGGTGACGGGGTGATCGAGGGCTGTGGCCACGAGGGAACCACCGCACTACACAACGGGAAGCTGCCCTGGCGCTTCGAGTGGCCGGCACAGTGGGACCTGCTCGACGTGGACTTCGAGCCGTTCGGAAAGGACCACGCCGAGGGCTCCTGGCCGAGCGGTGTCGACATCGCCCGCCGGTTGTTCGACATCGAGCCGCCGGTGCCGATGGCCTACGAGTGGTTCACACTCGAGGGGAAGGCCCTTTCTTCCTCCTCCGGGAACGTCGTCACCGTCGACGAGGTGCTCGAACTGCTGGAGCCGGCGGTGTTGCGGTACTTCTTCGCAAAGGAGCCGCTGAAACAGCGTGATTTCTCTATCGAGCGCATCGACCAGCTGGTCGACAGGTTCGACCAGTTCGAACGGGCGGCGCTCGACCGGACCGACACCGACCAGGTGGGGCTCGAACCCGCAGACCGGGTGTACCCGATGCTCGTCGACGAGGTTCGCGAGGAGCGGGTGCGTATCCCGTACACGTTCGCCGCAGTACTCGGTATGACCGACGACCCGGCGCTGCGCGAGGAGCTCGCCCGCCGGGAGGGACACATCCCGGAGGACGCCTCGGAGGAGATCATCAGCGATGCGCTCTCTCGCGTGAACCGGGCACGTGCCTGGGCCCGTCGCACCGGGAACGCCTTCGACTACGAGCTCAAGCGGTCGACACTCCCCGACGTCGACTTCGACCCCGAAACCGAGCGGGCGCTTGACGAACTGGCGGCGTTTGTCGCCGAGGGCCACGACGGCGAGATGATACAGGCTGAGATATTCACACTCACAGAGACCCACGACGTCGACACCGCATCGTTTTTCGCCGCCGGCTACCGCCTCTTTTTCGACGACACCGAGGGGCCCAAGCTCGGGCCGTTTCTGTCGAATCTCGACCGCAGGTTCGTCGTCGACCGGCTCCGCCGGGAGCGGTGACCGGGCCGGGTTCGTTCGACTATCCGGGCCGAAACGACGGCTATTTGCCCGTCTCGCCGAAACGGCGGGTATGTCACACGTTCCCTCGAAGACCACACTCGGCGTCGTCGGGGGCGGCCAGTTGGGCCGGATGCTCGGCACGGCGGCCGCCCCCCTCGGTGTCGATCTCGTGGTGTCTGACCCGACCCCCGACGCTCCTGCCGCCCCGGTCGTCCGCGACCAGGTGGTCGGCGGGTTCGACGACGAGGCGGCGGTCCGTGCCCTGGCCGACCGTGCCGACCTGCTCACCTTCGAGATCGAACTCGCGGACCCGGACGTGCTCGAGCGGGTGAGCGAGGCGACCGGGACCCCGGTTCATCCACGGCCGGAGACACTGCGGCTCATCCAGGACAAGCTCGTCCAGAAACGCAGGATGCGCGAGGCGGGGGTCCCGGTGCCCGCGTTCCGGGCGGTCGACTCGGCGGCCGAACTGGAGACCGCACTCGCGGATCTTGGCTACCCGGCGATGCTGAAGGCACGAAAGGGCGGCTACGACGGTCGGGGCAACGTCCCCGTGGAGTCACCGGAGGACGTGTCCGAGGCGTTTGCCACAGTCGACGGGCCGGCGATGGTCGAGGCGTTTGTTCCCTACGACAGGGAACTCGCTGTCATCGGCTGTGTCGGCGACGAGGAGCGGGACAGCTTCCCGGTGACCGAGACAGTCCACGAGGCGGAGATTCTCCGGGCGACGGTCTCGCCGGCCCGGACGACTGACACTGTTCTGGAACGAGCCCGCGCGGTCGCGACCGACGTGCTCTCCGTGCTCTCGGGACGTGGTGTCTACGGTATCGAACTGTTCGAGTGTGACGGCGACATCCTGTTCAACGAGGTTGCTCCACGGCCACACAACTCCGGACACTGGACCATCGAGGGCTGTCACACCTCGCAGTTCGAACAGCATCTCCGGGCTGTGCTCGGACTGCCACTCGGCGCGACCGACCGCCGCGCACCGACCGCCTCGGCGAACCTGCTCGGCGACTGTGAGACCCGACGGACGGCCCGTCTCGCCGGCGTGGCGGCGGCACTGTCACGCGACCGGCTCGCGGTCCACTGGTACGGCAAACGCGAGGTGTATCAGCTCAGAAAGATGGGGCACGTCACCCTGGTCGGTGACCGCGACCCGACAGCACTGCTCTCGGCCGCCCGGGAGGCCGTTGCCGACCTGCGCGTTTAGGGCTCGAACAACTCGTCTATCGTCTCGGAGACGTCACCGCTCCCGTCGAGGTCGAGAGCCTCGGCCAGACCCGCACGCTCTACTGCAGTCTCGAGCTCCCAGGCTGTCAGGTCGGTTCCCGCCGTGGCCTCGTTGAGTGTCGCGTCCGTGAGCGCGTACACCCCTACTGCCGTTGCGAGCTCCCGGTCTACCCCTTCCGAACCGCGTTCGCCAACCATGCCCGAATATTGGCTGGGCCGAAATTCAATCTATCCCCGAGTACCAGCCGTGACTCTCGGGCGAACTGCACTGACGCCGTCGCCCGGTCCAAACAGTGGCGTATATCCGGCTGGACGGCAGAGTAAACGTATGCAATCGGGAGCGGTCGAGCGGGTGTTGGTCGACGTCGACGGGACCCTGTGCTGGAATCTCCCACGGGTCTGTGAGTATCTCGATACCGAGTACGGCGTCAACATCGAACCGGACGCCATCTCCGAGTGGTCCTACCGGTTCGAGGGGATCGACGCGGAGATCGGCGAGGTCATCGAGCGCATGCTCACACAGCGGCCGGCCTGGTTTCTCTCCGACCTCGACCCGGTGCCCGGTGCCCGGGCAGCACTCGACGCCATCGGGGCCGACAACGAGGTGTGGATCACCACCCACCGACCACCGGAGACCCACGACCTGACACGGGCGTGGCTGGCCGACAACGGGTTCAGCTACGACCGGTTCGTCGAGGATGTCCCGGGAAACAAGGCCAGGATTCCCGGTGACGTCCTCGTCGACGACTACCACGGGAACGTGCGCAACGCAGTCGACGCGGGGATGCTCGGCGTGCTGTTCGACCGGCCCTACACCGAACCGGTTCCGGGCGACCGGTCGGTCCGTGTCTCGACCTGGGCCGACGCGCTCGAAGCACTCGGTGTCGGGAGCCTGTCTGCCGGACCAGCACCGGCCAACCGCGGCGAGACACAGAACAGGTCGCGTCGGTAGCTCAGTACAGCACCGACTCCGACCGGTGGCACGAGGATGAGCGCCCACATAACACTTCTGACGTTCACATTCCGTGCCAACAGCGTACAATCTCCGGTGGTAGACGACTCCGCCCGGCCGATGTGTTCACATACCAAACAGATAACCACACGTATCTGTCTTTTTATCCTGGCTCCGGTCTCACTGTTCTCCGAGCGGCCGGGTCGACCCTGCGCTCGGGGTCGGTGGTCAGTCCGCAGTACCGGCATCGGGGTCGTCGCCGGTCTCGCCCGCTCCCCCGGCCCCGAGCCAGTCGAACGGGTCGGTGTCGAGTGCCGTTGCTGCCACGACACCGACGGCAGTACGGAGCCGGCGCACACGGTGGCGTGTCCCGCCTCCCTCGCGGGCTCCGTGCGTTCGGATTCCCCGCAGGAAGTCTATCTTGCGAAACGCCGGCCAGTAGGGGGCCGAGAAGTACACTGCCGCCTCGTTTCCGTTTGCCTGCCACGGGAGAAAGTTCGAGGTCCGCTCGTCTCCCCCACTCCGCACGATCAGGTCGACGTCCCGGGTCGGCCCGTCGTAGAGGGCCGCCTCGACGGTGTCGACGTCGATATCCTCCGGGTCGAGACCGCCCGCCTCGACCCGGGTGGCGATCTCCCGGGCGGCCGCGAGCAGTTCGGTCCGCCCCCCGTACGCCAGCGCGACGTTGAGCCGGTGGGTGTCGTTGTCTGCCGTCTGTTGCTCGGCGTACGCGATCGCTTCCCGGACACGCTCGGGGAGCCGGTCGGTCTCACCGATGGCTCGAACCCGAACCCCTGCGGCCTGTATCTGCTCGCTCTCGGCGAACTCCCGGAGCTTCTCCGCCGCGAGGTCGAAGATGGCCTCCCGTTCGTCCGGCGGGCGCGCGAAGTTCTCTGTCGAGAACGCGTACAGTGTGACCTCTTCGATACCGAGTTCGTCACACCAGCGGAGCAGTCGCTGCGTGGTCTCGGCCCCGGCCCGGTGGCCGTCTGCCGGGTCGTCGCCGCGGCTCGCAGCGTACCGGCGGTTGCCGTCCTGGATAACGGCCACGTGTGACGGTGTCTCCGAGAGTTCCGCGAGCAACAACCGCTCGTAGCAGCGCTCCGCGAACTGTCGGAGACGACCCATCAGTCGTACTCTCACAGCCCCCGGTCATGGCTCTTGTGATGTCAAACGACAGCCGCCTGCAAACTCCTAAATCTCCGGGAGCACAACACACGGGTATGGGATACCGGTGCCCGGTCTGTGCGGACCCGCAGGCAGACGACGTCCACCTCGCGAACCACCTGGCGTTCACCGCACTCGTGCGTGGCGGTGACCACGAGAACTGGCTCGACGAGCAGGTTCCCGACTGGGAGCAGACCGGCGAGTCGGGCCTCGCAGAGCGGGTGCGCGAGCACGCCGACCGCGTGGAGTACCAGACAGTGTTCGAGGACACGACAGAGCCGGCACACGACCACCGCGAGGGTGGTCACGCCCACGGCGAGCCCGACACGGACGGGGTGGCCGAACCTGCAGACGAGGAGAGCCCGTTTCCGGAGATTGCCGACGGGGAGTCGACCGCGGAGACAGAGGCCGTTCTCGAGCGGGCCCGCGAACTGACGCGACAACGCCGTGCGAACGCGGTCGACGACCCGGAGAGCGACGGAGACGACCAGTGACCGGGAGGGCGTTCCGGAAACCGTGGCGACCGGCAACGAGTCGACAGCCCCGAACACGCGGGTAGCTAATGGACGAGAGCGACCGCGACAGCGACGAGCCGAGGAGTGAACCCGCAGAGACAGACCGGCGACACTCACCCGACAGGCTGCAGGGGCCCACAGGCCGACCACGGCGACCCCAGCAGGGCCCGCAACGACGGCCGGAGGAAAGCGGGCGACACCGGCGAGGGCCACGAGGTGGCCGACTGCCCCGGCGGCGTCTCCGCAGTCGACCCCCGGCGGTCGACCCGGCGACGCTCGACGGTGACCCGGTCAGGGCGACGTTCGCCGGGGAGATCGACCTCTACGATGTCGCCACCTGGGAGGTCCGAACGAGACTCGACTCGCTCGCGGTCGCGGTAACCAACGCCCTCCGGGCCGGTCGCACCGTCGGACTGGTCGCGGTCGCGTTGCTCCTGTTTCTCCTGCAAGGGGGTGTGGTGACGCTCATCGTTCTCCAGGAGCCGTTTCTGGGTGTGCTTGCGGTGTCGTCTATCCTGCCCGCCCTCGCCGTGGCGGGCTATCTCTGGTACGGCGACCCGACCAGACGCGAACCGCTCGTCACCCTGTCGGTGACGTTCCTGCTCTCGCTGCTGTTCGCGGGGTTCGCCGGTGTCGTGAACACGGTCCTCGCGCCGGTGTTCGGAGCACTCGGTGCTCTCGGAGCTGTCGCGTTTTTCTTTCTGGTCGTCGGACCCGTCGAGGAGTCCGTCAAGTGGCTCGCCATCCGGGTGTACGCCGTCCGGGGTGATGCCTTCCAGACTGTCGTCGATGGGGTGGTCTACGGCGCGGTCGCCGGCCTCGGGTTCGCCGCTATCGAGAACCTGACATACATCGTTGGCGTCTATCTGGAGGCAGACGGCACTGCGGGCATCGGTGCGACCGAGGCGGCCACGTCGGTCGCCACACAGCGGCTCTTTGTCGGCCCCGGCCACGTTATTTTTTCGGCGTGGGCGGGGTTCTACCTCGGGTTGGCGAGATTTAACCCCGAGAACCGCGGTCCGATCGTAGTAAAGGGTCTGCTCATCGCCGCGTTTGTCCACGCCGTCTACAACTCGACGGTGAGTGTGTTACCGGAGTTTGTCTCGCCGGTCGTGCTGTTCGGGTTCATCGTTCTCTACGACGGGTTCTGGCTCGCCCTGCTGTACCGCAAGGTCCGGGCCTATCGCGACCTGTACCGCTCTGCGTTTCCCGACGGTCCGAGAGGACCGCGGCGACGGTGAGCGGGTCGACCCGTCGGTCTCACTCCGGTTCCGGGTGACCCGCCCGATGGCCGCGGGACGCTACCGACCGGTGCGTTCGTCGAGTCGCTCCAGACACGCCAGTCCGACGGAACCCGGTCGAACGCCACGGTCACCCGTTCCGTACCCGACGGCCGGCAAGCAGTGCGGCAGTCAGTACGACCACCGCACCGGCGAGCGCCACACCGAACCCGGGTCCGGTGTCGTCTGCGGGTCTGGTGTCGTTGTTCGGGCTGTCGGTCTGGTTCACCTGGTCGTCCCCGGTTGTGTCGTCGGTCTCGTCGACCCCGTCGTCGGTTTCGTTGCTCTCACCCGCGCCGTCGGTGGTGTTGCTGGCACCCGGGTCGGTTCCGTTCGCCGCCGTGAACGGGTCGAGTGTCTGGTCGACGGCAGACAGTGCGTCGACTGTCGGTGCGGTGACGACCGTGACCCGGTTACCGTCGGGCACCAGCGAGAGCACCATGTCGTAGCCGGTGTCCTCGTCGAAGCTGTACGTGTTCTCGGTGCCGTCGACACGCTCGCCCCCGCGGGTGTCGATCAGGCTTCGGTACCCACTGAGAAACGGCTGGGCGGCCTCGGGGGAGGCCCAGGTGGTCGCCCAGACGGTCGCCGTCTCCTCTCCGTTGCGGTAGGTGTACAGTTCGTCACCCCGCCAGCCCTCCGTCTGTGGATGGCTGTAGTCGTGGGGGTCGAACCGGTCGAGACTTCCGTCGGGTTCGAGGTTGAGCATCGCGCGGTAGCCGATGACCTCACCCTCTGTGTCCTGCTCTGCCCCCGGTGCCGCGAACATCCCAGCGATGGTGCTGATACCGAGGGTCTCGGGGGTCGCGGAGACCCGCTCCCACGCCCCGGTGCTCCGGTCCGGCACATCGAGCTCCCGGGGCTGTATCTGGTTGTAGGTGTCGGGGTATGTCGTGTGCAGTGCGGTCGTCGGCGGCTCCTCGTACAGGGCGTTCACCGCCTCCCAGCCGCCCTCCTGTTTTATCTCCTGCACGAACGAGGGGCCGTCACTGTACGGCTGGAACTGCTCGAAGTACAGCCCCCAGTTGGTCGGTGCACCACCCCCCTCTCCCCCGGACTCCTCGATGAAACACCCTCCGTTCCACACGTCGGCGTCACAGTTCTCGGTGTACTGGTCGATCACGAACCCGACATCGCCCTCGATGAGACCCAGAATCCCCTTGTCCCGGTCGACGGTAGTCCGGTCGTAGCGCCCGATGTCGAACTGCTGGTCCTGGATGGCGTGGCCGAGTTCCTCTGCCAGCACCGCCTCGTCGACCGGTAGTGACGACGTGTCGTCGGTGATGACCACGATCTCCTCTGAGATGTAGTCGTAGAACCCGCCGACACGCTGGGCGGTGTCGTTCTGTTCTACGTCGACCGAGTCGGTCTCGCTGTTGATTGTCAGCGTCGTCTCGAAGCGGGCGTTCTGGACGAGTCGAGCCTCCTCACCGACTGACGCCGCCCGCTGGCTCCGGTCGTCTGCAAACTCCTCGCGGTCGATAACCTCGACCGGAGGCAGCCCGTTCTGGACTGTGAGACAGCGCAGTGCCTCGAACCGGGCAGCCGTTCGGGCACTGAGCGTACGTAGCTCCGTCTCGTTCAACCCGTCGTCGAACACGATGTCGACCGGTTCGTTGTACCAGTACCCCTCGACCCAGCCGACAACCGACGAACTGTCACCGTCGGGGTCTGCGTAGTCGGCTGGCGGCGTCGCCGCACACCCCTCGACGGCTGACTGTGCGGCGGTGACGCCCTGTGCTGTTGCGGTGGTGTGTGTGTCGGCCGTCGGCTGGGCGACTGCGGCCGGGACGGCAACGACACCCACGAGCAACACCGCGAACGCGAGGACCATCGTTCGGGATGTCATCGGTTCACTTGCGGGGCTGTGGCATAATAAGGGCTGTCTCCTCGGCACGGGCTCACCGGTCTCCCGGCGGGCCGACACTGCACTGCCGGGGGCGGGGGGGCCGACACCACCACGAGAGAGCGTGTCGTGGTTCCGACACCGCGTGACGGGACTGTTCGTGTGGGCACGACCGCCGCCGAACACTCTCGTCAGGTTTAATCGGCGAGTCACCGACACACTGGTATGAGTGTCCGACGCGACGCCTGGGCGATCTACCGCGAGTCGCTGCCGGTTCTTCTCATCGCGCTCTGTGGTGGCCTGTTCGCGGGTCTCGTTCTGGAGGAGTTGGTCGAGGCCGTCGAGGAGTACCCCGGTCTGCTCGTGATGATGCCAGTCTTTCTGGCGACCCGGGGAAACGTGTACGGGGCACTCGGCGGCCGGATCGCCAGTGGACTCCACCAGGGCCTCATCGAACCGCAGTTCCACCCGAGCCCCCGACTGCTGAACGCCGTTCTCGCATCGTTTGTAAACGGGATCGGTGTCTCCGTGCTCATCGGGGTCATCACGTGGGTCGCGCTCGTGGCACTGCCGGGCTGGTCGCCCGCGTCGTTGGTGGTGCTCGTCGCCATCATGTTCGTCGCCGGCACGCTCACCTCGGTCGTGATGATCGTCGGCCTGCTCTCGCTCGTTTTCGCCGGGTTCCGGTACGGCTACGACCCGGACAACCTCGTCGGACCCATCGTGACCACACTCGGTGACGTGTTCGGTATGACGTTTCTGGTGTTTTCCGTGTGGCTGGTCGGGCTGGTGGTCTGACGATGTCGACCCGGAGTCTCGGCACCTGGCGCTGGCAGCGCATCGTCGGCAACACGTTCCCCCTCCTGCTCGTACTCTCCGTTGTGGTGCTCTGGGCGGGGCTCACACTGGAGGGGGCCGAGGAGACGCTCTCCGAGTTCACGCTGCTTGCGGTGATGGTCCCGACCATGGTCGACACGGGCGGGAACCTGGGGGCGATTCTGAGTTCGCGCCTCTCGACCCGGTTTCATCTCGGTACGACCGAACTCGACCCGCGTGACCCGGTGCTCTGGGCGAACGTCGCCGCGGTGTTCGGGCTGGCACTCTCTGTGTTTACCGCACTCGCTCTCGGGACCTTCCTCCTCGGACAGGTGCTCGGAACAGAGCTCACACTCGGGCAACTACTGCTCATCTCGCTGAGCAGCGGGATGTCGGTCGCGGTGATCGCCGTCGTGTTCAGCTTCGCCACCACGTACGCGTCCTACCGCCTCGGGGTCGACCCGGACGACACCACCATCCCGATTGTGACGAACGTCGTCGACGTGTTCGGGATGGTGATATTCGTGACAGTTTCGACGACTGTCGTCGGCTGACGGCTCACCTGCCCTCCCCGTTACCCCTGGGCTCGGGGTGCGACACCGACGGTCAGGAGTGTTCCGTGGACACGGTACCGCGAGACCATCGCCTCCCTGCTCTCCCAGTTCTCCGTTGGAAACGCCTCGGCCGGGGGTATCTCTGTTTCTCTGTCCGGAATGCTGTCCTGTGTGGCGACGTGCAGGCCGGCCGCTCGAAACGCCTCGCGGTACCGCTCGCGACTCCAGAGCTGCATCTCCACGTCGATGTTCGTCTGCCAGCCGTGGGTGTGGGTCGACTCCTCGAAGAAGTTCACCGCACAGAAGAACGTGCCGCCGGGGCGGAGCACGCGCCGTATCTCCCGCAGGACCGTCGCCGGTTGCTGTGCGTAGTAGAACGCCTCCATACTCCAGACGTGGTCGACAGCCCCGTCGGGAAACGGCAGGTCGTGAAAGTCGCCGCCGACGAAACCGAGCGTCGGGTCCTCGGTGTACCCACTCGCGTTACCCGCCATCGCCAGCGATCCGTCGAGCCCGACGCTCGGCCCGATATCGCGGGTCTCCCGGAGTGCCCGGAGCGCGTACCCGGAGCCGGTTCCCAGGTCGAGCACCGTCTCGCCGGCCTCGACCGGCATCCGCGCGAGGGCGTGTCGCGCCGTGTGCCAGTGACGCTCCTCCATCCCCCGGTCTTTGCCCGCCTGCGCCCACTGATCGAACTCCTGCTGGATACTCATCGCCCGCTGTAGGGCTCTCCGGCACTAAACTTCCGAGGAATCGAACCGTCGAGTCGTCGTCCGCGACTCAGAGGACGGTCCCGTGTTTCTTTTCCGGGAGCTCCTTTTGAACCCCCTCGTAGAACTCGAAGCGGGCGGCCAGCTCCTCCCGGAGGCTGCTCGGCGGCACAATCTCGTCGATGACTACCTCACTCGCCATCCGCTTGACGTCGATATCCTCGCGGTACTCCGCCCGGAGTTCGGCCTCGCGCTCGGCACGCTCCTCGGGGTCGTCGATATCCGCGAGCTGGTTCGCGTAGACGGCGTTTATCGCCGCCTCGGGACCCATGATGGCTATCTCGCCGGAGGGGAGTGCGAGTGTCGACTCCGGCCCGTAGGCCGGGCCGGACATCGCGTAGATACCTGCACCGTAGGCTTTCCGGACCACCACACACTGCTTTGGCACCGTCGCCGAGGAGGTGGCGTATATCATCTTCTTTCCTTTCTCCAGGATACCGTCTCTCTCGACCTGTGACCCGGCCATGAACCCCGGGGTGTCACACAGGTACAGCAACGGGATGTTGTAGGCGTCTGCCGTCCAGATGAACTGTGCAGCCTTTTCTGCAGCGTCCGGAAAGATAGCGCCCGCCCGCTGTGCGGGCTGGTTCGCCACGATGGCGACCGGCCGCCCGTCGATTCGTGCAAAGGCGGTGATGACTTCGCCGCCGAACTCCGGGCGGAGCTCGAGCATCGAGTCGGCGTCGACTACCCGCTCGACGAGCCGCGTCATGTCGTACCCCCGGTCCGGCTCCTGTGGAATGACCGCGTCGATCCCCGCCGGCGGGTGAGCGGGGGCCGTTCCGGCGGTCTGTGGTGGCTCCTCGTCACAGTTCTGCGGGAGATAGGATATGAGCTGTGCCACCAGTTCGCGGGCGTGTTGTTCGTCCTCGGCGACGAGGTCCGCGCTGCCGGACGCCTCCGTGTGGACCGTCGCCCCGCCGAGTTCCTGCATGTCGATCTCCTCGCCGGTGACCATCTGCACCATCCGCGGCGAGGCAATCGCCATCGCGCTGACGTCCTGGACCATGACTGTGAAGTCTGCGAACACCGGGGTGTACGCCGCGCCGGCGATACAGGGGCCATAGAGCACACAGATCTGCGGAACCCGCCCCGAGAGCATCGAGTGATTGTAGTAGTACTTTCCGATCCCCTCGCGGTTGGCAAAGAAACCGGTCTGCTGGTCGATGCGGCCCCCGGAGGAGTCCATCAGGTACAGCACCGGTTTGCCCGTTTCGAGGGCCCGATGTTGCATCCGGAGAAACTTCTCGACCCCCTTCTCGGCCATCGAACCGGCCTTTACCGAGAAGTCGTTTGCCATGACGTGCACCGACCGCCCCTCGAAGGTCGCGCCACCGGTCAACAGCCCGTCCGCCGGGAGCCGGTCGTCGGCGTCGAACTCGGCGAACCGGCCGTCCTCGAACCCGAGACCGTTCTCGAACCACAGCTCCAGACGGTCACGTACGAACAGTTTCCCCTGCTCGGCCAGACGCTCGACGTACTTCTCCGGTCCACCCTGCTCGATGTCGCGTATCTCCTCGCGCAGTCGCTCCTCGCGCTCGGTCGGGCCGAGGTCGTCGTCCCGGCTGTTGGTTTCTCCGGCTTCTGTCGCCGACTGCTCGGTCGCCGACGCGAGCCGTTCTGTTCCGTCTCGGCCGAACACCTCGACCGCCTCGCCGAACTCTCGGGTGAGCGCCTGCGCGATGGCGCGGGCAGCCACCTCGTCGGTGTCTGGCTGGACACGGACCCGCATCAGTACGAGCGAGAGGGGTGGGGTTTCCGGCTGGTGCGGTTGTACGCCGCCTGCTGTGTCACGGGCCCGAGTCGGGTCGGGTTGGACTCCTGCCGCCACCGCTTGCGGTTACACGCCGTCGCGTAACCCCGCCCGTGGCGGTCCGTGTGCAGCGAGGCGTCCCAGAGCTCCCCGGGTTGCTCCGTCTCGCGCCAGTACGCCGGTCCGTACGCCTCCGCGCTCCGGGTCGCGGTCGACTCGACGGGTGAGTGTGACGGGTCGAGACTGAACTCCATCGTCTTAGCCTGACAGGGACGCAGTCTTAGGTGTTCTGGTCGGCCGTGCCGGGCTACGCCCGTCTGGCTACCCAGCACGACCCGCCTGTCGGCCCGGTCTCGTGAGTCACTCGCGGTCGGCCGCCGGAACGACCACCAGCGGGCGGTCAGCGAGGTGTGCGAGGCGGTCGGTCGTCGACCCGAGTAGTGCCCCGGTGATACCATCGGCCCCTCGCTGCCCGGCGACCACGACATCGGCACCGACAGAATCGGCGTACTCGAGCAGGGTTCGTGCCGGCTTACCCCGGCGGACTGCCGTCTCGACCTCGACGCCGCGGCCGTCGTGTGTTGCCTGTAACTCCCCGAGCAGGTCCCGGGCCGCGTCGCCGAGTGCGTCTACCTCGCCGAGTCCGAACTGCATCGGGTTCCCCCGT
>JAQCNM010000139.1 GCA_028275025.1 Halovenus sp. | reverse complement strand
CGCCTCCCGGATGTGGGAGTATGCACTTCGTGTCATCTGTTTCACCACGGGCGTTTGCTGGTTCAGCCCCTTCGGACCACATCCCGACCTGTACAGACAGGTGCCCGCTGGTGCCCGTCTCCAGCGAGTTACTCACAGTTCATCGCCGTCGTGGAAAAACGCTTCGAACCCCGTACAGCCCAGTCCCGCCCGGGCCATGAATGTGCATTTCACACACAACCGACCAACGTTCTTACTGCCCAGTCCCGTACTGAGTGTGTGAACAATACCGACGAAGACGAACTCGACGAGATCCGGCAGCGCAAGCGCGAGCGACTGCGGGAGAAACACGACGGAAAGAACACCCAGAACGGTACGTCGACAGACGCCCCGGACGAGCCAGTTCACGTCTCGGGGATGGGGGAGTTAGAGCAGGTCGTCTCCGAGCATCGGGTCGTGCTCGTGGACTGTTACGCCGACTGGTGTGGCCCGTGCAAGATGATGGAGCCGGTCGTTGAGGGGCTCGCGGCCTCGACCGACGCGGTGGTGGCGAAGGTGGACGTCGACACAAACCAGCAGATTGCGGCACAGCTTGGCGCACAGAGCATTCCGACGTTCGTGTTGTTTGTCGACGGTGACCCGACCGAGCGACTCGTCGGCGCACAGGACAAAGCCACCTTCGAACAACTCATCGCACAGGCGTGAGTCCCCGAGCCGACCGCAGAAGACGGGCTGTCCGGTCGGGCTCAGTAACAAGGTTCAAGCGGTGTGCGAACAACGTGTGGTATGTCCGACGACGACATCTACACGGACGCACTACACGCCGGCCAGGAGCCCGACCCGGCAACGGGCTCTCGCGCGCCGCCGATCTATCAGACGAGTGCCTACGTGTTCGACGACGACGAACACGCCGCCGAGCTTTTCGCCCTCGAATCCGACCCGATGGCCTACGCCGGTGCCTACACGGGCAAGAACATCTACAGCCGCATCATGAACCCCACGACCATGATGCTCGAGAACCGACTGGCCACGCTGGAGGGGGGTGTCGGCTGTATGGCCACCGCAAGCGGTATGTCTTCACTCGACCTCGCGACCTTCCTGCTCGCCGAGAACGGCGACAACATCGTCACCGCCTCGGCGCTGTACGGGGGGACGTACACGTACTTCACACACACGGCGAGTCGCCGGGGGATAGAGACCCGGTTCGTCGACACCCTCGACTACGAGGCGTACGCGGAGGCGATCGACGAGGACACGGCGTACGTCCACGCCGAGACGATCGGTAACCCGGCGCTTGTCACGCCCGACCTGGAGCGACTGGCGGAGATCGCCCACGAGAACGGTGCACCGCTGTTCGTGGACAGCACGTTCGCGACACCCCACCTGTGCAACCCGATCGACCACGGGGCCGACCTCATCTGGCACTCGACGACAAAGTGGATTCACGGGAGTGGGTCGACAATCGGCGGTGCCCTGGTCGACGCCGGGGGGAGCCCCTGGGCCGAGTGGGGGTACGAGGAGATCGCCGAGCCCAACCCCGCCTACCACGGTATCAACTTCGCCGAGGAGTTCGGTGCCGCCGCGTTCACCTTCGCCGCCAGGGCGCGTGGCCTGCGGGACCTCGGCAACCAGCAGTCTCCGTTCGACGGATGGACGACACTCCAGAAACTCGAGTCACTCCCGCTGCGGATGCAGCGTCACTCCGAGAACGGGATGGCCGTCGCGGAGTTCCTCGCCGACCACCCGGCGGTCGCCTGGGTGAACTACCCCGGTCTCAGATCTCACGAGACCCACGGCAACGCGAGCGAGTACCTCCAGAACGGCTACGGCGGGATGATAACCTTCGGTCTGGAGCAGGGGTACGAGGCCGGCCGGCAGGTCTGTCGCGAGGTCGACCTCGCGAGTCTCGTCGCGAACGTCGGCGACGCCAAGACGCTCGTTATCCACCCCGCGAGCACCACCCACCAGCAGTTGACCGAGGAGGAACAGCGGGCCTCGGGTGTCACCGACGACCTCATCCGGCTGTCGGTCGGTCTCGAGGCCACCGACGACATCATCACTGACCTCGACCAGGCCATCGAGGCGTCGACCTGAGCACCGCTCCGGTGGCCGTCACCGAACACCGGTTGCGGTATCGTCTCTCTCGCTGTGACAGGTAGTCTCCCGCCGAACTCCGGCCGGGTCACGGCCCCGTCGGTGGGGGTCGACCGCCGGGCGTCACTGGACCGGAATCTCCCGCCCCGAGACGGTCACCTCCTCGATCGGCAGGAACACCTCGAGCACACCGTTCGTGTACTCGGCGGTGATGTCGTCCGCCGCGACCTGCTTCGGGAACTGGAACCGCCGGTGGTAGGTCCGGCGCTGCTCACGCTCCTCGTCGGTGTTCTCGGCACCGATGTTGAGAACGCCGCTGTCCCACGCCAGCGAGATGTCATCGGGGTCGACACCCGGTAGCTCGACGGTGAGGACGAACCCGTCCTCCTCCTCGTACAGTTCGTAGTCGCTACGACCTGCCCCGAACAGCTGGTTCGGGATATCGAACTGTTCGAACCACGAGTCTGGCGTCGTCGGCAGTGGCATTGCTGAACACCTCGATTGCAGTTGCTGATTGTTGGCGGTTCTTGTTAACCCTTTCGTGGCACGTGGTACCAGTCGACAGTACAGACGACGGTGGCACCCTGGAGACGGCGGCAGGAGACCATCGACGCGGCCGACAACAGCAAAGCCTCACGCGTCCTCGATATCCAGAAAACGGACCGTCGGGTCGACCACGAGGCTCCGGTAGTTGAAGTAGCTCTGGCGGCCACAGTGTGGGCAGGTCCTCGGGACGGTGAGACGGTCGGCGGCGGTGCAGGTTCGGCGCGTGACCGCCGACACCTCGGTGTGGTCGGCCGCCGGTTCGGTCGTCACCGAGCGCAGGACGTGTGTCGACGCCGGCCGTTCGGTGTCGGCCTCGTGGATAAACGCCTCGTGTGTGCCGTACCGGAACGCACAGTGGGGGCAGTCGACGGCGGGTGCGTCGACCGGGTCGTAGAGGCAGTTTACCTTTGGAACGTGGACGTACCCGGCCCCGAACACGCGGAGGTGGTGACCGTTCTCACAGGTCACACTCCGCCGGCGCTGGTCGTCGCGGTCGAGATACAGTTTCTCGCCTAGCGTTGCCATCGGCTCTGGCGGGGTGAGTGTCAGTCGTCGCGGTGCCGTGTCGTACCCCTCGATGCGGTAGATGGCGGCATCGTCCCCCAGTTCGACGACAGCCGTGGACGGACAGACCGGGCAATCGACGGTGTAGCGGGCCACCGTACTTCTGCTGTGTGCCCGCTCGTACTTAAGTAACCGCGCGGCCGCCGGTAGCGACCGACCCGTCCCGGGACAGTGAGCGGTCTGTCCCACCTGCCGTGTGTCGTACTGTCGGCTGTAGGCCCACGGCATATTTCGGCACCCGAGGATGCCGGATCGTCCCACGAAGTCACGGCCGACAGTCTCAGGACGGTCAGTGCGTCGCGGGTCGACCTTCTCTGCTGGCGGCTACCACCCGGTCAACCGTAGATGTCGTTGAACCGTTCGGCGAGGTCGACATCCTTGCCGGTGATTCCGCCGGCGTCGTGGGTGGTCAGTCGAACCGTAACCTCCCCCCAGCGGATGGTCATCTCCGGGTGGTGCCAGGCCTCCTCGGCGACGCCGGCCGCACCCGCGGCGAACCCGACGGCGTCGAGGTAGCCGTCGAACTCGAAGGTGCGTGCGATCTCGTCGCCGTCCCGTCCCCACCCGTCGGGTAGCTGTGCGGTTATCTCCTCGTCTGTGAGTAGTTCGGACATGACGACTCGAGAGTGGATTGCCAGCACAATGATACTGTCGCACGCCGCCTGGCCGGTCACTCCACGTGCTGTCACCGGTCGGTGCCCCGGTCGCTGTCGGCGTCTCTGTTCGAGACTCATGAGACAAGTGCCCGCCTCGTCGGGGAGATGTCGTACTCTGGCGTGTCGGGGTAAACTACTTCGGGGACAACTGGTTCGACAGACTCCGTCTGTTGTCAGCTGTTCGCGGGCATCGCCCGCTCGCGGGTTGGTTGGACGTTGTCCGACGCTCATCGCGGAACGCTCCGAACTCCGAACGACCCCGATGCACTCACCCTACTCAACCCGTAGACGTCGCCCGCCACCCCGAGGAGCGCGAACAGGAGCAACGCGACGGTGACCACCACGACCGGGTCGACCGCACGCACAGTCCGGGGACACCCGTCGAACGCGCGACGACAGGTCGATAACTCGCCCGGTCAGCTCTCGTCGTCGGTGAATCGCCGGATCAGATAGCCGAACACGGGCATCGTGACGAGAAACGTGCCGAGCAACCCGATGAGGACGAGCCCGCCGGTCTCGGTGAGCTGGGTCGCTGTTGTCCCGTTTGCGGTCCCGCTGAACTCGGCATCCAGCGAGGACTGCTCCTGGTCGAGTCTCACGTCGGTTACTGTCCCGCTGAGGCTCCCGTCGATTGCCCTCGATATCTCCCCGTCGAACTCACCGCTCGTAACGTTCCCGTTCTCGACGGTACCGGTGACGTTTCCCTCCACCGGGGCCTCGATACCGTTGTCGAAGGTCCCCTCGAACCCGAGAGTCACCGTCCCGTCCTGGACGTCACCGTTGTACGTCCCGTTTATCGTCCCGTCGAGGGGTTCGTTGTCGACCGTGACCTCGTTGCCGAGCGCGCTGCTGAGCACCGCGAGGCCGAGCACGAACGCGCCGACCACTGCGACCGTGACACCGACCTGCACCACCAGGTCTCGGTCGATTTCCATGCCCGCGAGTTTCAAAGGAACGGTCAAAAGGGTTGCGTAACGGCTCGGTGACCCCCTCCTGACGCCCGTGACCGAGCCAGTGAGGACCCTGGAGCCCCCCTATCGACACGAGTGCGCCGGAAACACGGCCGCGTTCGGGTCGGACGAGTCACACCACGGCACTCACAAACGACGAACGGGTCGTGGTCACACCGGGCCCGGAGACGCTCTCGGCGCGTGGACTGTGCCCCCGGACCGAGCCGATGGCCGTCTCCCGCCCGAACGAGACCTACGCTGTCGACAGTGCGAGCGGCGCGCGCTGCGTTGTCGGCCCTGCCGAGTGGAGCTGCTGCTGTCCGACACGACTGCGCGGCGAGACCCGCAAACAGCTCCGGCGTGTCGCACTGGATATAACCGCCGACAGTCCCCTCCACCCGGACGACCGGTCGACGTGTTCTGTCTGCGGTGCCTGGACGACCGGTGCCGGGCTCTATGAGGACTGCCACCCCGACCCCGGTGACGTCATGCTCGACCGCGAGACGGATGGCGGCCCCGGAATCTGCCCCCTGAGCCACCGGGTGACTCGTGACCGGGTGGCGGTACCGCCGGCCTGTGGCCGTGTCCGAGACTCCAGGACCGATTCGACAACCGTTTTAGGCCGGGTGCACTGGATAAGTGTAATGGCTACGTGCATCATCTGTGGCACATCTGTGGACGGTCGTGTCTGTGAGCTTCACGAAGAGGATGTCGTCTTCGAGTTCCGTGGAACCGAACCCGAGCAGTTGACGCCGGGGCGGTACTACAACGGTACTGTCGACGGGTTCGCCGACTTCGGTATCTTCGTCGATATCGGCGAGTCGGTCACCGGGCTCCTCCACCGGAGCGAACTCGACCAGCGTCTCGAGACTGTCGACCTCGACCCGGGCGAGACCGTCTACGTCCAGGTAGAGAACGTCCGTGACAACGGCAACGTCGACCTGACGTGGTCGATCCGGCAAGACGAGTCCCGGTTCCGTGGTGCCCTCGTCGAGGACCCCGACGGCGACGGTGACCACCGCCCCGACGACGGGTCGGACACCGAGGACGACTCCAGCGGGGTCGTCCGGACGAGTGTCGCGTCGACAACCGACGAGTCCGAACCCTCGACCGACAGTTCCCGGTCCTCGGACACCGACGGCTCGACGCCCTCGGACACCGACGACTCGACGCCCTCGGACACCGACGACTCGACGCCCTCGGACACCGACGACTCGACGACAGGGTCCGACCACGACGCGGACTCTCCGGAACCGACCGCGGCGACTGTCGACGAACTCGACGACCGCATCGGCGAGGCGGTCCGTCTGGAGGGTCAGATCGTCGAGGCCCGTCAGACGAGCGGTCCGACGGTGTTCACCCTCCGTGACGAGACCGGCACCGTCGAGTGTGCGGCCTTCGAGGAGGCCGGTGTGCGTGCCTACCCCGAGGCCGACGTAGACGATATTGTCAGCCTGGAAGGCGAGGTCGAGCGCCGCCGAGGCGCACTACAGGTCGAGACCGAGACGCTCGCCGTACTCGAAGACGAGCGAGAGGAGAGAGTCACCGAACGCATGGACGCGGCACTGGTAGAGCGTGCCCGACCGGACGGTGTCGAACTGCTCGGGACAGACCCGCTCGTCGAGGCCGCTACCGACTCGATTACCGACGTGGTGACGGCTATCCGGCGTGCGGTTATCGAGGGCCGGCCGGTCGTTGTCCGTCACGCTGGCACTGTCGACGGCTACGTTGCGGGTGCCGCTATCGAGCGGGCGACGCTCCCGCTGATCCGCGCGGAGACCGAGGCTGCCGACGCCGAGTACCACCAGTTCGAGCGGCGCCCACTCGAGGGGACTGCCTACGACATGGACGACGCGACCCGGGACGTGACGACGATGCTGACCGCCCGAGAGCGACACGACGAACCGGTGCCGCTGTTTCTGTTCGTCGCCGCCGGTTCACCGGAGTCCGTCGACGGGCTCGAACTGCTCGACATCTACGACGCAGAGCGTGTTGTTGTCGACGACCAGCCTCTCGACCCGGGGGTCGCCGGCGCGGCCGACATCACGCTCGCCCCCGACGAGGGGACGACGGCGACGTCACTGACCGCGGCTGTGGCCGCGACGCTCAACCCCGACGTCCGGAACGACCTCCGACACCTGCCCGCCGTGAGCACCTGGACCGGGCCCACCGAGGCGTACACCGACCTCGCGGTGTCGGCCGGCTACGACGGCGACGACACGCGCGTTCTCCGCGAGGCGCTCGCGCTCATCGCCCACTACCAGGCGTACGAGGACAAGCGCGAACTCGTCTCGGACCTGTTGTTCGCCGACGGCGCGGACGTCGGTCTCGCCGAGCACATCAGCGAGCAGTTCAGAACCCGGATGGACACCGCCATCGAGACTGCGCGGGCGAACGTAGAGCGACACTCCCTCGACGGGCAGACGGTGCTCGTGCTCGACACCGACGCCTACACCCACCGCCACGAGTTCCCCCTGACCGGACTCCTGCTCGAGGAGCTGTACCGCCGCGAAGACGCCGCCGCGCTGGTGGGTCTCGACCGTGACGAGGCGGTTGTTCGGACCGAGCGTGAACTGGAGCTGTCGGGGCTGGTCGCGACCGCCGGCGAGGACGCCCCCGCTGCCGGTCTCGCCGTTCGTGACCCCCGCGACGGCCGGCTCGAGTTTCTGGCCGGCGAGCGAAAGGCCGCCCGTGACGCCCTGCTCGACGCACTCGCGACGGAGCTCTCCGCGCCGGCAGCCTGAGCGCCCGCCCGTGCTGCTCACCCGACGGCTGTTCTCTCCGACTCTGCCGTGATTCGCCTGAAAGACACAACTGTTCCCCGCCCGAGCAACAGCCATGAGCAACGGCCGCGACCCGACAGCCTGCCGGACGACCACCGCACCGGGAACCGACGACCGCTTCCCGGTACCACTCCGCGGTGTCGCGGTGGACGCGGAGACGCGCTGTCTGCACTGGCACGACCCGCCGGACGTGGTCGCTCTCCGGTTTGACTGCTGTGACACCTACTACCCCTGTGTCACCTGCCACGCCGAGACGACCGACCACGGGACCGAGCGCCTCCCCTCGGACCGACTCCACGAACCGGCCGTGCTCTGTGGGGTCTGCCGGCAGACACTCACTGCCACGGCGTATCTCGGCTGTGACGACACCTGCCCGCACTGTGGGGCGGCGTTCAACCCCGGCTGTCACGAGCACCGAGACCGGTACTTTGCGGTGTGACCCGGCGCGACTGTTTTGACCGTCGGAGACGTACGACAGCCTGTGTGTACCCTCACCCTCGCGTGGCAGGTGTTTCCCGACACACCGGTCGCGGTCGCGGCGAACCGTGACGAACTGCTCGACAGGCCCTCGGCCCCACCGGTCCGGCGTGACTGGGAGACGTCCGTCGTCGCGCCGGTAGACGAGAGCTCCGGGGGGACCTGGCTCGGCTACAACGAGTACGGCCTGCTTGTGACAATCACCAACCGCTGGGACGGTCGGACTGTCGACGATGCCCGCTCCCGGGGGTTGCTCGTTCGTGACGCGCTGGCCCACGAGAGCGCCGAGGCCGCTGTGTGCTTCCTCGAGCGTGAACTCGACGGGCGTGCATACGAGGGGTTCCACCTCCTCGCCGTCGACAGTCGGGCGGCGCTGCTGGTCACGTTCGACGGCACGCCGGGGGTGCGGACACTCGACCCCGGTGTTCACGTCGTCGTCAACGTCGGCGCGAACGGTGCGTACACGGTTCCGGCGGACCGCGAGGGCGGCAGACGACAGGCACGGGCCGCCGAGGCGGTTCGCGAGGCGCTGCGACCCGACCCCGGCGAGGATGCCGGTAGCTGGCTCGACCGGGCCGGGGCTGTGCTCGGCGACCACGAGTACGGCGTCTGTGTCCACGGCGAGGGGTTCGGAACGCGGTCGTCGTCGCTGGTCGGCCTCGGCGCCGATGGGGGTGTCAGGTTCGACTACGCCGACGGGCCACCCTGTGTGACCGACTACGAGCCCGTCCGGCCCGCCGTTCCGAGCCGCGTCGGGGGCGACCGCTGAGACTGGCCGCGACACCGTTAAGTGCCGTGAGTAGCTCGGTGAAAGTAATGCCAGACGGCTCAGACGGGAGCGATATGCTCTCATGGGACGAGTCGCTGTTCCGCGACGAGCGTGTCTTCGAGGTCGACTACGTCCCCGAGACGTTTCGGCACCGCGAGAGCCAGACAGAGAGCCTGAAGTACGCCCTGAAACCGGCGGTCCGGGGGTCGCGGCCGCTGAACGTCATGGCACAGGGGCCGCCGGGCACCGGCAAGACAACCGCCGTCCACATCCTGTTCGACGAACTCCGTGCACAGACCGACGTCCAGGCGGTGCGGGTGAACTGCCAGGTAAACGCCACCCGCTACGCCGTGTTCTCCCGACTGTTCGAGGGGGTGTTCGACTACGAGCCCCCGGCCTCGGGTATCTCGTTCAAGAAACTGTTCTCGCAGGTAACCGACCACCTGGTCGAGAACGACGAGGTGCTGGTGGTGGCGCTCGACGACGTGAACTACCTGTTCTACGAGTCGGCGGCCTCTGACACGCTGTACTCGCTGTTGCGCGCCCACGAGGAACAGGGCGGGGCGCGCATCGGGGTCATCGTTATCTCCTCGGACCTGGAGCTGAACATAATCGAGGAGCTCGACAGCCGGGTCCAGTCCGTTTTCCGCCCCGAGGACGTGTACTTTCCCAACTACGACGAGCCGGCGATCGCCGATATCCTGGGCGAACGGGTCGACCGCGGTTTCCACGACGGCGTCCTCGACGCGCCGGTGCTCGACCGTGTCGCAGAGCTCACCGCCGACCAGGGTGGTGACCTCCGGGTCGGTATCGACCTGCTGCGCCGGGCCGGGCTGAACGCCGAGATGCGTGCGAGCGACACCGTCGAGCGCCGCGACGTCGAGGAAGCGTTCGAGACCTCGAAGTACGTCCACCTCTCGCGCCGGTTGGCGGGTCTCTCGGAGTCGGCGGCGGCGCTCGTCGAGGTCGTCGCCGCACACGAGGGTGCACAGGCCGGTGACATCTACGAGGCGTTTCACGAACAGACCGGCCTCGGCTACACGCGGTACGCCGAACTCACCAACAAGCTCGACCAGCTCGACATCGTCGACACGGAGTACGCCGATGTCGAGGGCCGGGGTCGCTCGCGGGCGCTCTCGCTCGAGTACGACAGTGAGGCGGTTCTGGAGCGGCTCTGAAGCGGTCACTCCTGCAAGTCTTTTTATCCACGCACACAGAAATCGAGGTATGGGCGACAACGAGGGCCGACAGGACCTCAGGATGCCGGAGGACGACGAGCTGTTCGCTGTCGTCGAGGACATGCTCGGCGCGAACCGGGTCCGTGTCAGGTGTATGGACGGGGTCGAACGCACCGCCCGCATTCCGGGAAAGATGCAAAAACGCATCTGGATACGTGAGGACGACGTGGTGCTCATCGACCCGTGGGACTGGCAAGACGAGAAAGCAGACATCACCTGGCGCTACGAGAAACAGGACGCAGACCAGCTTCGCGAGGAAGGACACATCCAGGGGTGACCCCCCCAGCCGGGGTGTGTCGAACACTGACCCGGCGCGACGGGTCGTCGCCCGGCACCCGGGCTGCTGTGTGGTGTCCCGAACGGGGTCACGCGTACCGGTCGACCTGTCTGTGCCGACCCGTCCGAACGTGACTGCCGTCGGAAAAGGCTTTACACGGGCGGTCGCGTAGCAGGAGACAGTAATGGTACTCGACAATCTCGGCAGTTCACTCCGGAGCGCCCTGAACGACCTGCGGGGGAAATCACGTCTCGACAGGGAGGACGTCGAGGACATCGTAAAGGAGATCCAGCGGTCGCTCATCCAGGCTGACGTCGACATCGCGCTCGTACAGGAGCTGTCGGACAGTATCGAGACCCGCGCGCTCGAGGAGGAGCCGCCGGCCGGAACGTCGGCGCGGGACTGGGTGTTGCGGATCGTCTACGAGGAGCTCGTGGACCTGCTCGGGGAGTCGACCGAGATTCCACTGGAGGGCCAGACCATCCTGCTCGCCGGTCTGTACGGCTCGGGAAAGACGACAACCGCGGCGAAGATGGCGTGGTGGTTCTCGAAGAAGGGGCTCCGGCCGGCGGTCATCCAGACCGACACCGACCGTCCGGGTGCATACGACCAGGCAAAGCAGATGGCCGAGAACGCCGAGGTCGAGTTCTACGGCGACCCCGACACGGACGACCCGGTCGCGATCGCGGAGGCCGGCCTCGCCGAAACTGCCGATGCCGACGTCCGTATCGTCGACACGGCCGGCCGGGACGGTCTGAACGAGGAGCTGATCGCACAGATAGCGCGTATCGACGCGACCGCTACCCCCGACCGGAACCTGCTGGTACTCGACGCTGCGATGGGACAGAGCGCGAAGCAACAGGCCCAGGAGTTCGAGGACTCGATCGGTGTCGACGGCGTCGTCATCACCAAGCTCGACGGAACCGCGAAAGGTGGTGGTGCCCTCGCCGCGGTCGACCAGACCGACTCGACGATCGCCTTTCTCGGCACCGGCGAGACGGTAAAGGACATCGAGCGGTTCGAGCCCTCCAGTTTCGTCTCCCGACTACTCGGGATGGGGGACCTGAAACAGCTCGCCGAGCGCGTCGAGCGCGCGATGGAAGAGACTCAAGACGAGGAGGAGGACTGGGACCCCGAGGAGATGTTGGAGGGTAATTTCACCCTCAAAGACATGCAGCGCCAGATGGACGCGATGAACCGGATGGGTCCGCTCGGCCAGGTGATGGACATGATACCGGGGATGGGTGGCGGTCTGATGGACCAGCTTCCCGACAACGCGATGGACATGACCCAAGAGCGGATGCAGAACTACGACATCATCATGGACTCGATGACCGAGGCGGAGCTCGAGAACCCCCGTGTCGTCGGTGCCAGCCGGCTCAAGCGTATCGCCCGCGGCTCCGGAAAACCCGAGGAGCAGGTCCGGGAGCTGCTCGAACAACACAGAATGATGGGACGGGCGATAAAACAGTTCCAGGGGATGGGCGAGGGTGACATGGAACGGATGATGCAACAGATGCAGCAGGGCGGTGGCCCCGGTGGCGGCATGGGTGGGATGGGCGGCGGGGACAACCCGTTCAGCTGAGGACAGTCACCGAACCCCGGGCTCAGGTGTCGAC
>JAQCNM010000138.1 GCA_028275025.1 Halovenus sp. | reverse complement strand
ATGCCGACAGTCGAGTATCTCAACTACGACGTGATAGACGACAAGGACTGGGACATGTACAACCCCGAGGTGTTCGAGAAGGCCGCCGACGCCGGTCTCTCGGACGAAGACTACGGCAGCCTAGAGGTCAGCGAACGGGAGTACATCCTCGAGGCGGCCGAGGCACAGGGGTACAGTTGGCCGTTCTCGTGCCGTGCCGGTGCGTGTGCAAACTGTGCCTCGATTATCGTCGAGGGTGAGATCGACATGGACATGCAACAGATTCTCTCGACCGAGGAGGTCGAGGAACGCAACGTCCGGCTGACGTGTATCGGAACACCGGCAACCGACGAGGTAAAGATCGTCTACAACGCGAAACACCTCGATTATCTCAGAAACCGCGTCGTCGGCTACTGAGCCACACCCCCGACGGACAGTTCTCGAAACCCCCCGTGGAGTGTGTCTCTCGGGTCGGTATCTCGGCTCCCGTCTCCGACCCACACCTGTCCCGTCGGTCGTTCTCTGCCGAGCGGTCAGTAATCGCCCAGCACACCTAGCCGTCGGGCTCGACGGGTGGCGTAGTAAAAGACGAGGTAGCCGCCGGCGAGATAGCCGACCGCGACGGCGACGAGCAGCCCGAGTTCGAGCGGGCCGAACTCCCAGAGCCGGGTGCCGTCGACCATCGCCCGCTGGAGCAGGGCACTCCCGTGGGCAAGCGGGAGAACCCGCGTCCAGGGCAGTTCGAACACCGGTGCGGAGATCAGCACGATGAACCCGAACTGCAACAGGTTCAGCCAGTTCCCGATGCGCTTGTACAGCACGGTGACACCACCGGCGGCGAACCCGAGCCCGAGCACCGACGTGATAGCCAACCCCGCGATGACGACCACCGCGAGCGGGTCGATACTGAGCCACGTCCCTGTGAGCAGGAGCATGACCGCGAGCACGACGGCGCTCGTGAGAAACGTCCGGACCACCTTCGCGACGCCTTTCAGCAGGGCGACCGGCGCGAACCCGAACGGGGTGGTGATGTGTCGCTCCAGTGTGCCCCACTGCACCTCGCTGCCGATGTCGTTCGACACCGACGAGTAGGCACCGACCGACAGTGTCCAGAGAAAGTACCCGACGATAATCCCCTCGAGTGAGTCGGTCAGGGCCTGGCCGGCGAGGAGTCGCCCGCCGTAGAACAACAGACCGAAGAAAAACAGCGAGACGACGATACCGCCGATGGCGTTTGCGGGGTACCGGACGAAGATGAGAAACTCCCGGTACAGCACCGCCCGCGCGAGGTGGTAGTAGGTCGCCGGTCGCGGTGTCGTGGCGTCCCCGTCGGTCGTGGCGCGGCTCCCGTCGTCGGCCGTGGCGTCGCGGCTCACCGCGACCGCCCCCCGCCCGACTCCATCCCCGTCCGGTCGACGAACACCTCCTCTAACTCGGGCTGGACGGTCCGGATATCCTCGACAGTGACCCCCGCCGCCCGGAGCGTGTCCATCAGCTCGTACAGCGTGTCGCCGCCGGCCCCGACCTCGACACGTCTGCGACCGTCGACGGTCTCGACCCGGGCGACCTCGAACCGGTCCCGGAGCCTCGCGAGCACCCCGTCGTCGATACCGGCGCTCGTGACCCGAACCGAGTCGCGGTCGGCCCCCGACAGCAGTGCTGCGACCGTGTCGTCGGCGACAACCTCCCCGTCGGCCATCATCACGACACGGTCACAGATATCCTCGATGACAGCCATGTCGTGGCTGCTGACGACGATTGTGAGCCCCTCCTCGCGGGCGAGTCGCCGGAGCTCCGACCGGAGGGTTCGGGAACTCTCGATGTCGAGACCCAGCGTCGGTTCGTCGAGAAAGACCAGCTCCGCCCCGCCGGCGAGCACGCTCGCGAGCGACACCTTCTGTTTCATCCCCCGGGAGAGCTCCCGGACCGCGGTGTCGGCCTTTGTCGCGAGATCGAACCGTTCGAGCAACTGCTCGTGGCGGTCGGCCACCGAGTTCGGGTCGACACCGTGGATGGTGGCGAAGTACCGCAGGTTCTCCCGGACGGTGAGCCGCCAGTAGTCGTTGCGGGCCCCCTCGAGCATCGCGTCGACGTCGGTGTAGGCCGCCCGTCGCCCCTCCGCGACGTCGGTACCGAACACCCGGACCGTCCCCGCGTCCGGCACGACGATACCGAGTGCCGACTTTACGAGCGTCGTCTTGCCGGCGCCGTTTGGCCCGAGCAGACCGACGACCGACCCCCGGTCGACGGACAGACTCACGTCGTCGACTGCCTGTACCGCGTCGTCGCCGCTCCCGAACTGCTTCGAGATACCCTCGATTGCGAGCGCGGGCGTGGCCGCCGCGGTACGCTCGTCACGACCCTCCGCTTCGACCCTCCCCGCGCCGGTCTGTCTCTGCCCGGTCGCACCACGCTGTGCCATTAGCCGCTGTAGGGGCTGGCCGGGGATATATCCCCGTCCGTCGGCTACTACTCGTATGGATCTCGACCGGTTCGCAGCCGACACGCCCCCGGACGACGCACCCGGTGACGCACGGGTCTGTGTCGTCGCGACCCAGCCGGACACGTTCGAGCGGTGCCGACGAGGGTTCTACCCCGCACCGCAGTCCTACGACCGCACCCGGACCTCCTTCGAGTACATGGCGTTCTACCGCACTGCGCCGGTCTCGTCTCTCACCCACTACGCCCGTGTCGTCGCCCGAACCGAGCAGCGACGCGGCGACCCCGGCCCGATGGACGAGAGCGACTGGCAGGCGCTCATCGACCCGTTCTCGGACGAGCGTGTCGTGGTGGTCTTCGAGTTCGAGGCGCTCGTGCCGCTCGACGACCCGGTCGAGAACGACGCAAACGGGGTGCGAGGCGCGTGGTACTGTTCGGTTGCCGATCTCCGGGCGGCACCGACGGTGTCTGCACTCTCCGAGCGGGCTCGCACCTGACGGCTCCGACAGACCAGCTCCCGACGGCACCGGCTCAGGGGAGACGGAGCCACCCCTCGTAACGGTGTGTGTCATCGACCGTCTCGGTGTACTCGTAGGCCTCGGGCGGCTCGACACCCCAGAGCCGGAGGCGGCTGTCGACCCCGTCGACGACTGTCGTGACGAACGACCCCCGCTCCCGGAGAGCCGACGGGGTCTGTGTGTGCTCGGTTTCGAAGCACAGCCGCGCCGTCCCGTTCCCGTCCGGGACAATCGTGAGCCGCAGGTCCTCCCGGAGACGCCCCTCGACACGGGGTGGCGAACCCAGCAGGAGCTGTTCACCGAACGTGTCGAGCGATTCGAGCACGTCGTCGGGAACGTGGTTCATCACACGGAGATACCGGCGGCGACGGTTGAAACTCCGTCGGTCGAGCGGGCCCAACAATCGAGACGCCGTCGGTCCGGTCTCGCCGGGTCACCCCCGCTCTCGGGTCGGCGAGATGTTGGCACAGACGTTCTTTACCTGTGTGTAGGCGTCGACGGCAGCAAGCCCTTTCTCGCGGCCGAACCCGCTCTTTTTGAACCCGCCGAACGGGGTCTCCTCCCCGCCGGCGAACCACTCGTTGATGTACACCTGCCCCGCCTGGACGTCCCGGGCGAAGCGGTGGGCACGGCCCATGTCCCGGGTGTGGATACCGGCGACGAGACCGTACTCGACGTTGTTTGCGATTTCGAGCGCCTCGGCCTCCGTGCCGAACTCGATAACAGAGAGCACCGGCCCGAAGATCTCCTCCTGTGCGATGCGCATGCTGTTTTCGACGCCATCGAACACGGTCGGTTCGACAAAGTAGCCGTCACGGTCGAGCGTGTCACCGCCGACGAGCGGGTCACCGGCCTCGGTTCGTCCGATCTCGATGTACTCGGTGACGGTTTCGAGTTGTGTTTCGGAGACGAGTGGCCCCATGTCGGGGTCTGTCTCCCCGGCGTCGACGGTCATCGCCCCGATACGGTCGGTGAGGGTGTCGAGAAACGCCGCTCTCACGTCCTCGTGGACGACCAGCCGCGACCCGGCGGAGCAGACCTGCCCGGCGTTGGCGAAGATCCCCCGCATCGTGCTGTCGACGGCGCTGTCGATGTCGGCGTCGGGCCACACGACGTTCGGGCTCTTGCCGCCGAGTTCGAGGTGGACGTTTGTGAGGTTCTCGACGGCGGCCGTTCCGACCTCGATGCCGGTCGGAACCGACCCGGTGAAGCTCACGCCGTCGACGCCGGGGTGTTCGGCGAGCGGCGCGCCCGCCTCCTCGCCGAACCCGGGCACGACGTTGAGCACACCCTCGGGGAGTCCGACCTCGGCCGCGAGTTTGCCGATCTCGACGGCGGTCAGCGGCGTCTGTTCGGCGGGTTTGACCACCGCGGTGTTACCCGTCGCCAGCGCCGGCGCGACCGACCGCCCGAAGATGTTCGTCGGGAGGTTCCACGGGATAATCTGTGCCGTCACACCGAGTGGCTCCCGAACGGTGTAGTCGACGTAGTCGTCGGTCAGGGGGATAGAGTCGCCGTGCAGCTTGTCGGCAACACCGGCGTAGTACTCGAAGTAGCGGGCGCAGGTCTCCACGTCGGACCGGGCGTGTGAGAGTGGCTTCCCGTTGTCGCGGGTCTCGAGCAGTGCGAGCCGTTCCTGGTTGGCACGGATTCGCTCGGCGAGGTCACTCAGCAACCGCCCGCGCTCCTGTGGGGCCGTCGACGACCACTTCTCGTGGGCGTCGGTTGCGGCCGACACGGCGCGCTCGATGTCCGGTTTCCGCGCCCGTGCTACCTTCGCGAGAGGCTCCTCGGTCGCGGGGTCGACCGTCTCGAAGTAGCCTCCGCTGTCGGCGGCGACCGTCTCACCGCCGACGACGAGGTCGTACGTGTTCAGGTCTGTCTGTGCTGTCATTGCCCGGTCTGACATCCTCCCACGGCTAAAGCCGTGGGGTTCCCGACCACAGGTCGGGCAGTCCACGGCGGGAGGTTCCCCACTCGTACGCGGTGGGGTTGTGGGCCGTGCCAGTGCGGCCCCCGACCGAGATAGCGGGCTTCATCTACCCCCGCGAAGGGTGCGTATCCTTACCTCGGACTCGGCACCACAACCGATGAACGCCGACACAATCAACGTTTCGGCGGCTGTCGGCTTCATCCCACGACTAAACTCGTGGGCTTTCGCCTCGAAACTCTGTAACGGACTCTCTGTAATAAAAACAGCGAGCACACACCTCCGCGGGCGTCGGGCGACCCTCTCGGTGACTCCAGCACACGCGGCTCTGCTCACTCCCGTCCCCGAACAGTTGTTCTGCTAATGATAACAAAACTCATTTAACATTCCACAGAACTATGTACGAGAGTGAAAGAACGTACGGGTCACAGGTTGGATGTACGGGGGGTCGCACCGGTCATCGCGGTCGTTCTGACCGTTGCGATCGTGGTCGTACTCACCTCGGTGTTCGGGTTCGTGCTGTTCGACTTCCAGTCGAAATTAAACGAACCCCCGCCGAATCTGGCTGTCGAGTTCTCCTACACCGAGCAGGGACAGAACATCTACGTCACACACACCTCCGGGTCGTCGCTCGACCCCGACAATCTCGAGATCCGTGGCCCCGGAGAGGCGTTTTTCGACGGCGTCGGCGAGCAACTCACCGCTGGTGACCGGTTCGTGATCGACGCCGACAAGCCATCGGAGGAGTTTCAACTCGTCTACACCCGTGAGGGTGAGGGGGTCGCGATTCTCGGCACTGTCGGCAACCCGCTCGTCGGTGACCTCGGCGGTGTCCCACCGCAGATCACGGTCGGATACGAGGACCTGGAACTGGGTGAGGGCAACGACTACGACTACAACGACTGGGCGTTCGACATGGGAACGACTATCGCCGGCTACTCGCTGAACGGCACGCGGTACGCGACGTTTCTCTCTATCGAGTTCGACCCGCTCGCCCGCGGCGGCGGCTACTCCCACACCCAGTCGTTTGTTCCCGAGAGTCTCGGGAGCGGGGAGTACGACCTCACCGTCCGGCAGAAAAACGGCACCGTTCTCCGCACCGACGAGGGCAGTTTCGACGAGAACACGAGCATCTTCCTGGTGGACTCGGGTGACGTGTTCGGTTCGAACAGCAACAGCAACCACGGTGAGTCGTGTGTCCCACCCGACCGGACAGTCCAACTCGAACTCGTACTCGACAACCGGACGAAGATCCCCGACAACCCCATCGACGCCGACAGACAACACGGCGCTGGACTCCCGTTCGACCTCCCGATGGAGCCCAGCGGGAACAACGACACCATCGGCGTCGGGGACAAACGGCTCGTGACCGTCCCCACCGACTGGCAGTGGCCGCTGGAGACCACACGGATCGACAAGTCGTACGAGGACGTCAGCTTCAACGAAACCAGCGACAGACCCGAGTTCCAGACGAACACCTGGTTCGAGCAACCCGTGGACGACAAGGTGTACGAGCGCTGCCGGTGACGGCCAGCGGGGCCACCCAGTCTCGACCCGCCGGACCTGGCTCAGAGCGACCCGACCCCGTGTCGTCGCCGTTCTGACGGTCGCGCGCGGGCAGACGCGAATCAACGTTACTTTGTAATCCACACGAGTATGTACCGCGTGGACGATTCCAGTCACTCATCTCGTCGACGGTATCTGGCCGGTGTCGGTACCGCTGTGACCGCGGGAGTCGCAGGGTGTCTCGGCGGCGGCGGCAACGAAATCGGTCTCGGCTATCTGCCGGTGTACCCCGATCTACAGTGGTTCGTGATGGACGACCAGGGGTACCTCGACGGTGTCGACAGAGAGATCGACCCACAGCAGTTTCAGAACGGCACACCCATGGTCCGGGCGCTTGGAAGCGGCGACCTCGACGTCGCGTTGCTCGGAATCGTGCCGGCGCTCAATGCAATCGACCGTGGGATCGCTGCGAAGGTCACGGCGGCGAACGTGACCGAGCCAAACGCGATAATGGCCCACGAGGGGTTTATCAGACGCTGGGAGGCCGCCGGCGACGAGACCGCGTTCGACGACTGGGCGGCGGAAAACGGGACCTTCGAGTTCGGCGCGTTTCCACAGGGGTCGACACCGGACGTTCTCTTGCGGTTCTGGCTGCGCGAGCGTGTCGGTGTCGAACCGGGTTCTGTCGCGGATATCACCGAACTCGGCGGTGCGAGCCCGTTGTTCCAGGCGATCGCAAACGGTGAGGTCGACGGCGCCTCGGTGCTCGAGCCGGTGCTCACGCGTGTCCAGCAGGAGGATTCGCCGGTCGAACTGTTCAAGCCTGCCGGGGAGATTATGAGCGGCCAGCCCGGAGCAGTCGTACTGATGACTGACGAGGTGCGTGACTCCGAGTTTGCCGTCGAATTCCTCGAACAACACGTTCGAGCGACCGAGTTTATCAACAGTAACCCGGACGAGACCGCCAGCATCGTGGAAAACGGGATCGGTATCCCCGAGGAGGATGCCCGGGTTGCGCTCGACGGACCGATCTCGAACTTCATCAGCGATCCGCGGGAGATCGAAGGCGGCACCGAGACGTTCGCGTCGTTTATCAACCAACTGGGACAGATTGACCAAGAGCTCACCGCGACGGAGATCTTCGATTACGGGAGCTACGACAGTCTCTGATGTCAACCGACCCAAAGTTCGAGATCGACCGGAGCGCAGAGTCACCCGAGGGAGAGCTCTCTGTGCGACGCCGACTCGTGACCTACGACTACCGACGGCTCGGCCTCGGCATCAGCGGGCTGTTCGTGTTTCTGCTGGTCTGGTGGGTTGCCTCCCTGTCCCAGCCTGCGTTTGTTCTGCCGTCACCGCCGGCCGTCGCCGAGAGCTTCTCCGAGGAGATGTCGAGCGGCGAGATGCCGACCGCACTGCGACAGAGTCTCCGCCACTGGATTCCGGGTGCCGTTGTCGGGACTACACTCGGTATCGGTACCGGACTCGCCCTCGGCTGGAGTCGACTGCTGGACGACATCTGGGCACCTGTTGTTCGGTTGTTACGACCGGTGCCACCGCTCGCACTCATCGGCTTCGCGATCGCGTGGTTCGGTATCAACGACACCGGTGCTGCGTTTATCATCGCGATCGGCGCGTTCTGGATCAACTTCTACGCGACGTACGGCGGCGTAGAGAGTGTCTCGACCGATCTGCTCGACGTCGCACGCAGTCTCGGCGTCACTGGCAATCTCGGGCTGCTCAGGTCGGTCGTGATACCTGCTGCGTCCCCGGGAATCCTGACCGGAATCCGGACCTCGATCGGCCGGAGCTGGATGCTCGTGGTCGCCGCCGAGATATTTGGTGTTCCCGGCATCGGTGCACGGATCCAGAGAGCCTCGAACAATCTACAGGTCGACACCGTAATCGCGTACATTCTTCTGTTGAGTCTGACATTTCTCGTGATCGACACGCTGTTTCGGTGGATACAGCGGAGGCTACTGCGATGGCACTAGGTCAGGCGAGCGGGACTCGGCTCGAACTCGACGGTGTCGGGAGGCAGTACGACAGCCCTGGAGGGACCGTCCAGGCACTCGCCGACGTCAGCTTCGCGGTCAGCCCGGGTGAGTTCGTCTGTCTCGTCGGTCCGTCGGGCTGTGGCAAGACCACACTGTTTCGCATCGTCGCCGGCTTCGAGCAGCCGACAACGGGAACAGTTCGCCCCGAGCGGACGACAGAGCAGATGAACATGGGTATTGTGTTCCAGGAGTACCACCTGTTTCCCTGGCGCACCGTCGGCGGCAACATCCGGTTCGGGATGGAACAACTCGATGTTGCGGCAGACAAACAGCGCGAACGGACCCAACGGCTCGTTGATCTCGTCGGGCTCGAGGGGTTCGTCGAGAGCTACCCGAAGTCACTCTCTGGCGGGATGAAACAACGTGTCGCTCTCGCCCGTGCGCTGGCGGTCGACCCATCGCTGTTGCTGATGGACGAGCCGTTTAGTGCCGTCGACGCTCAGAC
>JAQCNM010000005.1 GCA_028275025.1 Halovenus sp. | reverse complement strand
GGGTCACGGTTCGCCTCCATGTAGTCGATCAGTTCGTCGTAATCCTCGTCGTCGGTGAAGTACCCGAGTGTGAGGTGTGGAATAAACGCCTCACAGTCACGGTCGGTGTCGGTTGTCTCGGCGGCTTGGCAGAACAACCGGTTGAGTCTGGTGAGCGCGCCGTCGCCGTCAGCCTCGGCGTACACCGTGTCCGGAAAGAGGTTCAGTCGGGGAAACTCTACCGCAAACGAGGTGGTCTCGGCGGCGACTTGGCTGATAAGCTGATGAACGTGGTCCGCATCGATTCGTCCCGTGGGACTCTGACCGGCGTTGAACAGTTTGGTCGTCAGGTGGAGATCGTCGGGTGGCGTGACACGGAGACAGGAGAACTCGTCGAGTTGCTCGAGCAGCGGGCGAGATGCCGTTCGAACCGTCGATTCGGAGACATCGGCCAGCACAGAGAGGCGACGGTCACCGTCGGCCACGGCCTGCTGTACCGGCGACGGGGAGAGACTCCGGCGACGCGCCCAGTACTCGGACGGGTCCGAAGCCATCTCGTCGTCGTGCATATCGTTACGTAGTAGCCCACTGGTTAATAAATGTCGAATCGTTAGATATCAACGCTGGAGGAGTTCACCAGGGCTGTTATCGGGTGCCCTTTGCCGGTGGAACCGACCGTCTCGGTACTTTTTTTTGCCCGATCTTGCGAGTGTGGTACACGACCGGACCAAGTTATTTTATTCTACCCTGGAGTAACTCCGATAATGTCACTCAGTGTGTACGAGGCCGGGGCAGAGGAGACACAGCGGGAGGATGACCCCGAAAGACCCGAGACAGGAACGTATGCGAGAGCGTAATCCGACCCGGCGGCAGTGGCTGTTGGCTGCCGGAGCGAGTGGTGTCGCGGTGCTGTCGGGCTGCATCAGCGGCGGTGACGGCGGGTCCGGTGACGGAAACGGCTCCAGACAGGGTGAAAACGGAGACAGCGGAGACGACGGTAGTGGGGACAGCGGCTTCACGCCGTGGGTATCGCCGTACGGGGACCCGCAGAAGACGCGGTCAACGCCCGACCCGGCACCGACCGACCTCGAATCGACAACCTCGTACAGGGTCGGCGGGTCCGTGGCGGTGACCGACGCAGGCGTGTTCACCCTCGACAGAGCCGTCAGTCGCGTCGACCCCTCGGCGGGTGAGATAGCGTTCAACCGTTCGGTACCTGTGGGACGTGCACTGTTCGTCCAGGACGGCATCGTCGTCTGTGGGGAAAGAGCGGGTAGCGGTCGAGTCGCGGGACTGGACGCGGAGACGGGAGAGCGTGCCTGGCTCGTCGAACCGGGCGGAACGGTCGTCCCGTTCCCCGCCGGTGACGGGATCGGATACGCGGGCAGTCACATCGGCGTGCTCGACCCGGCGAGTGGCGACACCCGGTGGGACCGTGACCGCTCCCTGCTGTCGTCCGATCAGCCAATTGCGTCATACAGTTTCGAGAGGGTGGCGACACACCCCGAGAGTAACACGGCGTTCGTGTACAACGACAACGAGGTCCTCGGGATCGAGGCCTACGACCTCACCAACGGGGACGTGCGCTGGCGGCAGGGTGAACTGGGGGGAGCAACTGCGATCCCTGCTGCGGTGCGGGGCGATACGGTGTACGTCCCGCAGGTCAGATCAGGCGGAAACCAGGTCCTCGCGCTCGATCGAGAGACCGGCGAGGAACAGTGGAGAGCCGATGGTAGTCTCACGGGACGAAACGCGACATTTGGGGTCGATGACGACAGCATCTACGTCGCGAATGGGTCCGAATTCAACAATAGCGCATCCGTGTTCGCACTCGACCCAGCAGACGGGAGCGAGCAGTGGTCCACACCGGTTGCCGGTGGGACTGTCAGCCTGATCGCGACCGGTGACGCGCTCGTTCGGGTCGGGGGACGGGT
>JAQCNM010000121.1 GCA_028275025.1 Halovenus sp. | reverse complement strand
ACCAGTTCGATGTCGGGCGACCCGACCTGAATCTCGGCGGTCTGACTATCGTCTCTGGTCTGGACGCCGTGCTCGAAGATGCCGCCCTCGCCGGGCAGCGCCACGTCGGTGAACTCGACAGTCGTCTCGGTGCCGGGGGCCAGTTCCACGCCCGTAGCCGTCGCGGCAACCGCGCCGTCGAACACGAACTCGACGGTCTGTGTGTCGGTCTGGTTGCCGAGGTTGGTGACCGTCGCGTTCACGTCGATTGTCGCGCCGGGAGCGGCCTGTGCCGGCGCGGAGAGTCCACTCACCTGGAGGAACGGCGCCTCGGGTTCCTCGGGTTGGGCGAACACGACGGCGTTTGCCAGGATCTGGCTCGCCTCGGATGTGAAGTTGGCAGGCAGTATCGGGTCGAAGAACTTCGGTGCTGTCGCAATCGTCGAGAGCAGGACTGCCTCCGAGTCGGGGTCGACAGCGACGCTGGGACCGGACCTGTCGTCGGTCGTGTTCTGGTTGTCGACCGTCGCGAGAGTCTCCCCGCTCGCGTTCTCGAACCAGGCAAAGTCGGCGTCGCCACCGGAGTGAATCGGCACGACATCACCTGCGCTCCCGACACCGTCGAAGATGGGGTGGTTCTGCTCGATTGTGAACGTCACCGGCGTGGCGTCGTTGGACACACCCTCGGCGGACGCGCCAACCACCCCCTCGGGGTCGTTCAGCGCGTCCACACGACCCGAGATAGCGTTACTCCCGCTCTGTTGTTCCAGATAGACCGCGTTCGTCAGCGGGTCGTCCTCGACTGCCGGGATGACATCCAGCGTGGCATCGCCGAGGCTGTGGAAGACAAACACGTCGGTCGCTGTGACGACCGAGTCGTCGACACTGTCTGCGTTTACCACTGTTGGCGTCCCGTACCGCGGCGGGAGCGACTCCTGGAGCAGGTCTGCGGTCAGTTCACCCTGTGTGCCTCCACTCTGGACGACCGTCACGTTCTGGAACTCCAGACCAACCGCAATCGGTGCCTCGACACTGTCGTTCCCGATAGACACACTCTGGTTGAAGTAACCCTCTGTATCCGGCAGCGGGACATCCGAGAACGTGACCGTCGTGTTGTCGACGCCGTCTGCGAGCGTGAACGCGTCGAGAGACACACTCCTCTCTGCGACGACACCCCCGTCGAAGACGAACTCGACGGTCTGTGTCTCACCCAGTTCGCCGACGTTCTCCACGGTCGCGGTCACGTCGATGAGCTGACCGGGGTCGGCTGTCGAGGGCGCATCCAGACCAGTGATATCGAACTGCGTTCCCTCGGCCTGCAGTGCGAGGTCGGCTCTCGCGTCGTCATCCGGCTGCCCCAGGCTTCCGAGTTGCCCGACGCGAACCCCATACGTGAACACCTCACCGGGGTCAGCGAGGTCACCGACGTCGACGCGGTCAGTCATCGAGAGTGAGACGCTCCGGGTTTCACCGGGCTCGATATTGAGCTCTGTTGGTCGGCTGACCTCGCCGCTCGTGGAACCGCTGGCGAAGAACTGGTACCCGTACGAGTCTGGGGTCTGATCGCCGATGTTCGTGATCTCGAACGAGACGGGAATCGGGGCCCCGGCGGTTGCCTCGGTGGGCACGGAGAGATTGCTGACCTCGTACTCGGGCGGGGCGAGTGATTCGGTCAGTTCGGTCGGACCGGTCTCGACGACGACCGAGTCACCGGCACCCTCGAAGGTGTGCTTGAGACCGAGCACGTCACCCTCGGTGTAGCTCCCGCCGGTCGCCAGGTCGACACGCAGCGTGACCTGGCCCTCGACCGTCTCGTCGAACGCGAGTGGCTCACCAAGCGACAGTTCGTCACCGTCGACAGACACCGTCAGGTCCTCGGGTGCGATGGTGCTCTCCGCCGTGAGGTCGACTGTCAGCGTCTTCAGATTGGCGACGCTGAGGTTCGTATTCACGCTACCGCCGAACGCTGTCGTGTCGGGCTGTCCCTCGAGCACGTCGACACCCACCGTGCTGGCGCTCCGGAAGTTCACCGGGTCGGTGTCGTCCGCGACGAGCCGGGTCTGGGTCTCGACGCCGAACCCACTCACCGTCACGTTGACCGACTCGCTCGTCGTGTGGAGCGCGTAACTGCCACTCTCGTCGGTGCTGGTCAGGGCACCGGCCTCGCTCCGGACGACTGCGCCGACGACCGGGTCACCGTCGCTGTCGGTCACCTCACCCTCGACGGTGAGGCTGCCGTCCACGATGGCGTCGGTCGCGGCGGTCACGTTGATAATACCGGTGCCGTAGCGGATATCGCGGCCGTAACGCGACGGAAACTCGGTGTCTGGTTTCTCGGCCGTCTCGGCGAGTGCGTTCCGTATCAGCGGCGCGGGCGTCTCCCCGTCGGTCGCAGACTGGATCAGCGCGACCGCACCCGAGACGTGAGGTGCCGCCATCGAGGTGCCCTGCTGAACCGAGTACGTCGCCGCCGGGTCGGGGACAATGCCCCTACCGCCGGCCCGTGAGCCCAACGGACCCGCACTCAGTATGCCGACACCGGGTGCACTCACGTCCGGCTTGATATACTGACGCGGGTAGAACTCAGGGTACTCGGCGGCCCCGCCGACGGAGGTGTTGTAGTCGACACTGAACCGGTTGATGATGGTCCCACTCGAGAGGTCAGCGATGTCGCGGGCCTCGTTCGAGGCACCGACCGAGAGGACGTTGAAATTTGCACCCGGCGACCGTACCGGACCACCGGCGTCACCGTCCCCGATGTTACCGGCCGCACCGACGACGACAGTCCCGGCGGCGAGTGCGGTCTGTGTCTGCTGTTCCATCATCAGTTCCAGCACCGAGTTCCCGGGGGTCTCTTCCGGGACTCCGAGGCTCATACTCACCACATCCGAGTCCTGCTCGACCGCGAACTCCATCGACGCGAGGATGTTCTCGACGCTGACGTTCCCGCGCTCGCCGGGTTTTATTTTTATCAGCGACGCGTTCGGTGCGACACCGTACCGGGGCACGTCACCGACGGGGTCGGCCGCACCCGT
>JAQCNM010000120.1 GCA_028275025.1 Halovenus sp. | reverse complement strand
GGCAATAAACGCCGCAGACGCGACGGTCGTCTCGGTCGACGTGCCGTCGGGGCTCGACGCAGAGACCGGCCACCTGGCCGACAGTGCTGTCGACCCCGACCGGGTGGTGACCTTCCACGAGGCAAAGCCCGGTCTCGACGCGCTGTCGGTGCCGGTGACTGTCGCCGATATCGGTATCCCACAGGCGGCACACGAGTTCGTCGAGCGCGGCGACCTCCGGCGGCTCGACCGCGAACCCGCGGGCCACAAGGGCGACCACGGCGAGGTGCTGGTGGTCGGGGGTGGTCCCTACACCGGCGCGCCGGCGCTCACCGCACAGGCCGCCCTGCGTGCCGGGGCCGACCTCGCCCGGGTGGCCTGTCCGGCCGCTATCGCCGACGAGATACAGGGGTACAGCGAGAGTCTCATCGTCCGGCCGGTCACAGGTGACCGTATCGAGCCCGGACACGTCGACCGGCTGGCCGAACTGGCCGAAGCACACGATACGCTCGTCGTCGGGCCCGGTCTGGGGGCTGGAGCACCGACACGCGAGGCCGTCCGGGGCCTGCTCGGGGCAGTCTCGGGGCCGGTTGTCGTCGACGCCGACGCACTGCAGGTGGTGCCGACCGTCGAGACGGACGCGACACTGCTCTGCACCCCACACCAGGGTGAACTCGCCGGGATGGGTGGGCCCCGCCGCGAGGACTGGCGCGAGCGCCGCGACGCGGTGGCGTCGTTCGCCGCCGACCTCGGGGTGACACTGCTGGTGAAAGGTCGCCACGACGTCGTCTCGAACGGTGACCGGACGCGGGTGAACCGCACCGGGAACCCGGGGATGACGGTCGGTGGGACGGGTGACGTACTCGCCGGTGTCACGGGGGCGCTCGCGGCCCGACTGGACCCGATCGACGCCGCGGCCGTCTCCGCGTACGTCACCGGTCGTGCCGGCGACCTCGCGACCACCGGCGACGGGGCAGGGCTGCTCGCGACGGAGTTACTCGAAACAGTCCCCGGTGCACTCCAGCGTTGACCGCCCGCCCGAACGCGTCACGGACGGGTGACTCGGCGAGAGAGCACAGGTCAGAAAGAACGGGTCGTCAGTGACCCCGGTGGTCGGACTGTCAGTGAAGCGGGGCTCAGGCAGACGCCTCCGCGTCGACGTCGGGGCTGTCGTCCGCGGTAGACGGCCCGCGGAAGCGGTACAGGGCGTACGCGCCGACGGTGGTTGCAGCGACGATACCAGCGAGGTGTTTCTTTGTAGCTCGCATACAAGCTACTGGTCGCCGGGAACGTATATACCGGTGTCAGTTGTTTCACACGGGGAAACGGGGTATCCGAAACGTTCACCAGCAACTCGCACCGAGACTAGGTATGAGTGTCCACAGCGACTGGGGTGACTGGCTCCTACGGGCGATCGAGTCGGCGGACCCGGAGGGGCTCGCCCTGTGGTATCTGGGCTGCAACGGGTTCGTGATAAAGAGCGCCGGCGGGACCGTGGTGTTTGTCGACCCGTACCTGGGAACGGGCGACCCGCCCCGGACAGTCCGGATGCTCCCGGTGCCGTTCGACCCGGTCGACGTGGCAGAGGCAGACGCGGTGTTGGCGACCCACGAGCACTCGGACCACGTCCACGGCCCGAGTCAGGCGCCGGTTCTCGCGGAGACGGGCGCAGTCTTCTACGCGCCCGAGGCGAGTATGGGGGTCGTCGAGGCGGCAGACTGGCGCGAGCGCTGGGGCCTGAGCGACGACCAGTTCCGGACCGTGTGTGAGGACGATAGCTTCGTCGTCGGTGACCTGACAGTGACTGTCGGCCCGGCGAACGACCCGGACGCGAAACAGCCCGTCTCGTACGTCGTCGAACACGAGTCCGGCACGTTCGTCCACGCCGGGGACGCTCGCCCCGGCGGGTTCGGCGACCTCGCGGCCCACGATATCGACGTCGGCGCGCTCGCGTTCGGCACGACCGGAATGCTCCCGGACAAGGAGACCCGCGAACCGGTCGAGACCACCTGGTACAACACCGAGACGATGCTCGTCGAGGCGGCCCGCGAGCTCGAACTCGACCGGCTCGTGCCGACACACTGGGACATGTGGCGGGGGCTCACCGCCGACCCGACGACACTACACCACCACACGAGCAGTTTCAGCGTCCCGCGTCGGCTCGAACTCGTCGAGATCGGTGACCGGGTGGAGCTCACCTGAGACAGACCACAGCACGGCCACACGGTCCGGAACTGGGTCTCCGGGTGGCCGGCGGCAGGCTCGTGATGCTGAGAACCGCGACCCCGCGGGTTTAATTGTGCGTAGCACCCACACAGAGGCATGAGCGAGGCCGGGGAGAGTGTGCGAACCTCCGCGGAGGGGGTGCGTGTACACAAACGGTTCGCGGCAGACGAGTTTCCCGTTCCTGCCATCGCGCTCGACATCTCGTCGGGGCGTGAGAAACAGGTGACAGTCGAGCTCTCCGATCGGGTTCCAGACGGCATCGATGTCGACGACCTCGGTTTTCACCCGGACCACGGGAGCGAACACTGGACGATCGAGGCCGATCAGATCCGCTTCGAGCGGGAGTTCGCGCCCGGCGAGTCCTACACCACGGTGTACGGTATCCGGACTGCAGACGACCTCACGCAGTTTCTGGACGAGCCAACCCTCGAGTCCGTCGAGCCGCCGCTCTCCGCGACCGAGAGAGGTGCCGTTCTGGAGAGCGACGACGCGCTCGTCGAAGACGCCATCGCGGACAGTGCCGAGCCCAGCACCGACGGGTCGGCCGACGAGTCCGACGACACCGGAACACTCGATCTCGGCGGAGTCGACCACTTGGGTGACTCCGCCGAGGGACCCGTCGAGGGGTCCACGGCCCCGTCGAAGAACCGGGACGCGACCACAGCAGACTCTGTGCTCGACGTAAACGAGACCGTGACACAGGAGCGGGAGCTGGTGACGGCCACAGAGACGGCCGACGACCCGGGTGAGAGTCTCGTCGCCGCACTGGCGGCCGAACTCCGTGCCGGGTCGGTTGCCGAGGACGACCTCGAACTGCTCGGGGAGGCGGTCGTCGACGCACACCCGGCGCTCGGCTCCGGCAGTGTCGTCGCACGCCTCGACCAACTCCAGGGTGACGTTGCCGAACTCCGGTCGTACACCGGGGCGCTAGAGACGTTTCTCGACGAGAACGGCACCGGCGAACAGCTCGTCGAGTCCGTTCAGGCGGAACTCGATTCGGTCGACGGTCGCCTCGACAGCCTCGAAACCGAGGTCGACGGTCGCCTCGACAGCCTCGAAACCGAGGTCGAGCAGCTCCGGTCAGATCTGACCGACGAAATCGAGCAGCAGGGGCCAGGGTCGGCGGAGTTCGACGAACTCAACAGCCGCATTGAGAGAGTCGACCAGGAGCTCGAACAGCTGAAAGACTGGCGACAACGGCTCGTCGAGACGCTGGGTGACTGAACGCCCGTTCCGGCACGACTCCTCGTAACTGTCCCCCCGACACCACACGTGAGCGGGGGAAGACAGACCGACAGGGTTTACTGTATTGCACAACAAAAGCAATACACACAATGAGCAAAACGTGTCAACTCCGGGTGCGTCGGCTGGCAGGGTCGATGACGTTGCTGGGACTCGCACTCGGTGTACTGGTGTCGCCGTGGTTTTTCGGAATCGTCGGGTTCGTC
>JAQCNM010000119.1 GCA_028275025.1 Halovenus sp. | reverse complement strand
TCAGGCGGTCAGTTGCTCGCCGAGATCGCCCTGTTCTTCGAGTTCGAGCAGGATGTCACTCCCGCCGACGAACTCGCCGTCGACGAACGTCTGTGGGATCGTCTCCCGGCCGCTGTGTCGGTTCAGTGCCGTTCGGAACTCCTCGAGTGACTCGAGTGCGTCGACCACCTCGAACTCCTCGCGGTGGCGACCAACGAGTGTCAGCGCCCGGTCTGAGTAGCCACACTGTGGCATGTGTCGGGTTCCCTTTATGAACAGCACCACGTTGTTCTCCTCGATCGCCGTGTCGACGCGCTCGTCGACCGCCTCCTGTGACAGACTCTGGTTCGGGTCGAACGTCATACACCCAGCTCTGTGTCGGAGGCTCATAACACCTCGTGGTCCAACGGCGTCGGTGACAATCCCGCGGCCGGTCACCCGAGGGGGCCGACTACAGTGACTCGACGATCTGCTCGGCAACGCGGGCACGGGTCGCGCGGTCGACCTGCTTTCGGTGGAACACCTCGCGGGCCCGCTCGGCGGCCTGGTCGTCGGTGCTGAACGAGATGTCGTAGGAGACCCGTGTCAACACGAGCGGGTCGGCCGGGGCCGGCCCGATACCCTCGGGTCCGAGCAGCGGTTCGGCGGCGAGGGCGCGCTCGACTCGGTCGAGTCCGGCCGCGCCACGGCCGACCGACATGACCAGTGTGGCCGCTCGCCGGACGAGCTGACGGGGGAACCCGCCGGCCCGGAACCGGGCAGAGAGAAACCGGCCGTTCCGGACGAGTCCGGTCCCGAGGGTTCGCCGGGTCCCTCGCCCGTCGGGGGTGAGGTTGTGGAAGTCGTGTTCGCCGGCCAGCAGGTCAAGCGCCCGGCGCACCCGCCGCTCGTCGAACTCCGGGGCGTACAGCGAGTAGGTGTACTCCCGCTCTGTCGCGTGGTGGGTCGCGTGGAAGTCCTCGGGCGGGTCGGCGCTCGCCCAGGCGCGAACCGACCCGGGCAGTTCACTGTTGAACGCCGCCGGGGAGAGCCACTCCGGGGCGTCGAAGGCGACGGTCTGTGCGACCGCCGAGACACCCGCGTCCGTCCGGCCGGCGGCGGCGTACTGCGGCGGTTTCGCCCCGTCGAACACGTTGAGCGCACGGAGGGCGTCGAACAGGCTGTCCTCGACGGTCGGAACGTCCGGCTGGCGCTGGAACCCGTTGAACGGTCGGCCGTCGTATGCGATGCGGTAGGCGCGCACACCCCTCACTCAGCGTCCCGCACGGAAAAGAATCTCCACGAGGGTCGTTCTCGCGGGGCGGTGACGGCCTGTCGGGATGTACCGTTCCCCGGGCCGTCGGTCTCTCCTCGGTGACCTGTCACCGCTGGAGCCGGTGGCTCAGCACGACCTCCTCGCGCTCTGTCTCTCGGCCGCCGTCTGGTACGACCTCGTCCGGCCGCTTGACCATCGGAACGAGTGGTGCTCCCGTGTTCTCGGCGTCGGTGAAGTGTTCGTGCATTGTGGTCGTGAAACCTTCATGGTTTGTAATGAAGGTTCTGTCTGAACCGACGCTCCTGGGGGTAATAAATATACTGGTCGTTCAGGTTGTACAGTCACGACAGACCGGTTTGGCGGTCGGGTGGTCCGGTCAGCCGACGCTCTCGTCTGCCCCTGTCGGTCGACTGCCCCGAGACGACACGCCGGGTGCGGGCCCCGGTGACCCGGCTCCTCTTTGGATTCGAAAGTTTCGGACTGTCGAGACACCGGTCTGTGAACGGAAACCCGCTTGAACGGGCATCCCCTACAGTACAGTAGGTGAGTCGTCAGTGCAATCGAGGATACCAGTCTCGGGGATGTCGTGTGCGACCTGTTCGGCGACGGTCGAGGAGGCCGTCGGCGACCTCGACGGGGTCTCGTCGGTCGACGTGAACTTCGCGACCGACGAGGCGAACGTGGAGTACGACCAGGACACGGTGTCGCTCGCGGCGGTGTACGAGGCGATCGAAGAGAGCGGGTACACGCCCGAGCGTGAGCAAACGACAGTCGGTATCGCCGGTATGTCGTGTGCGACGTGTGCCGAGACAAACGCGACGGCGATAGCTGATGTTCCGGGTGTGCTCGCGGCCGACGTGAACGTCGCAACCGACGAGGCTACCGTCGAGTTCAACCCGCAGGACGTGTCACTCGCGGCGGTGTACGACGCCATCGAGGCGGCGGGGTACACGCCGGACCGCCCCGAGACAGGTGCGGACCTGACCGAGGAGCGTGAAACTGCCGTCGAGCGTGACCTCCGCACGAAGCGACGGTGGGTGCTCGTCGGCGGTCTGCTGACCGCGCCGTTTCTGCTGGTGATGGCCGAGATGGTCGTCGGGGCGTTTCTCCCGGGCTGGTTCGACTGGGTCGAGTTCGGACTGGCGACTGCGCTGATGGCGACACTCGGCCGGCACTTCATCGCGGGTGCCTACACCGCGGCCGTCAACAACCGGCAGGCGAACATGGACACCCTGGTGGCGATGGGCACGCTGACCGGCTACATCTACAGCACGGCCGTGCTCGTCGATATCACGGGTGGGCTCTACTTCGAGGCTGTCGCGTTTATCCTGTGGTTCATCTACCTCGGTGTGTGGCTAGAGATCCGCTCGAAGGCCCGCGCCGGTGACGCGCTCCGGAACCTGCTCGAACTGCGCGCCGACGAGGCCACCATCGTCGAAGACGGTGACGAGGTCGTCGTCCCGGTCGAGGAGGTCGCTGTCGGCGACGTGATGAAGGTCCGCCCGGGCGAGCGAGTGCCGACCGACGGGGTCGTGCGGGACGGGCAGAGTGCCGTCGACGAGTCGATGGTGACCGGCGAATCCGTTCCCGTCGAGAAAACCGAGGGTGACGAGGTTATCGGGTCGACGATAAACGAACAGGGTGTGCTGCGCGTCGAGGCGACCCGGGTCGGCGAGGAGACGGCTATCCAGCAGATAGTCGAGCGGGTACGAGAGGCCCAGGCCCGTCAGCCCGATATCCAGCGGCTGGTCGACCGCGTGAGCGCGTACTTCGTGCCGGCGGTCATCCTCAACGCCGTTCTCTGGTCGGTCCTGTGGTTTCTGTTCCCGGGGTCGCTGTTCGCGGCCGCAGACGCAATCGGGTCGGTGATACCGGTGCTCGAACCCGTCGGTGGCGGGCCGGCCCCGGCCGTGTCCGGAACGACAGCCAGTATCCCCCTGTTCGAGTTCTCCGTGGTCGTGCTCGCCTCGGCGATCCTGATCGCCTGCCCCTGTGCGCTCGGTCTCGCGACGCCGATGGCGACGATGGTCGGGTCGACACTCAGCGCCAAAAACGGCGTCCTCTACAAGGGTGCGGACGTGCTCGAACAGGCCCGCGACATCGACACCGTGGTGTTCGACAAGACCGGGACACTCACCCACGGCGAGATGGAACTGACCGACGTTGTTCCCGCCGGGTCGATGCGGTCGGACGGTGGTCGGGACGACCCCGGTGCCGGACGGCGGCCCGACGGTGGAGTGCTCGAACCGGAACCCGCCAACGACGAGCAGTTGCTCCTCCGGGTCGCCGCCGGTGCGGAGTCGGGTTCGGAGCACCCACTCGGACGGGCTATCGTCGCCGGTGCAAGGAATCGGGGTGTGACACCGCCCGAACCCGAGCAGTTCGAGAACGTTCCCGGACAGGGTATCCGCGCGACACTCCCCGAGGGTGAAGTGCTCGTCGGCAACCGGACACTGCTCCGGGGTGAGGGTGTCGACACCGGCCCGGTCGCGGAGACGATGGAGCGTCTCGAACGCGAGGCAAAGACGGCGATGCTCGTCGCGCTGGACGGTGACCTGCTCGGTGTCGTTGCGACCGCAGACACCGTTCGCGAGAGCGCGGAGAGCACTGTCGCCGAACTCCACGACCGCGACTACGAGGTGATGTTGCTCACCGGTGACAACGAGCACACTGCGCGGGCGATCGCCGAACGGGTCGACATCCCGTCGGACAACGTCCACGCCGGGGTGCTCCCGGCGGACAAGGCAGACACCATCGACGCCATCCAGGCCGACGGCTCCCGGGCGGTGATGGTCGGCGACGGTGTCAACGACGCACCCGCCCTGACCACCGCCCACGTCGGGGTCGCCATCGGCTCGGGTACCGACGTCGCAATCGAGAGCGGCGATATCACGCTGATGCGTGACGACCCCGCCGACGTTCTAAAGGCACTGCGTATCGCCGACGCGACCATCTCGAAGGTCAGACAGAACCTCGTCTGGGCGCTCGGCTACAACGCGACTCTCGTTCCGGTTGCCTCTATCGGCCTGCTCAACCCCGCTCTCGCCGGGGTCGCGATGGCGTTTTCGAGCGTCTCTGTGGTCTCGAACAGCCTCGCGTTCATGCGGTGGGACCCCCACGAAGAGTACGTGTTTCTCCCGCTCCGACCGGTTCTGTGGGTCCGGAACCGTCTCGACCTCTGACGGATTACCTGTTGGCTCTCCCCGGGTCTATTGGGTGGGGCCCCCTGCAACTGGGGGTATTTTTTTCTGCGAGTGTCCGGTACCGTTCCGAACAGATGAGCGAGACGCCGCCTTCGGCGCCGGCGTGGCTGGCTACCGAACGTGACTACGACGACGACCTCGGCCGGGGGACCCTCCCCGAGTTGTTCGAGACGAGCGCGAAGCGACACCTCGATGCGGCGGCACAGCGCTACAAGGGAGGTATCTACGACCGGAGTCTCGCTGGGGTGGTTCCATCGGCCCCGTCGGGCGAGTACGCTTCACTCAGCTACCGGGAGATGCGCGACGTCGTCAGACACCTCGCGGCGGGGTTCCGCGCAGTCGGCATCGACCGCGGTGACCGGGTCGGTATCCTGTCTGACACGCGGATGGAGTGGGCACAGGCCGACCTGGCGCTGCTCGCCGCCGGTGCGGTTGTCACCACGGTGTACACGGACTCCTCGACACAGCAGATCGAGTACCTGCTCGACGACCCCGGTGCGAGCGGTGTCGTCGTCGAGAACGAGAGCCTGCTCGAGCGCCTGCTGACCGTCGAGGACAGCCTCGATCTCGAGGTTGTCGTGCTCGTCGACGAACCATCCAGCCCGTACCAGCGCGACGACATCGTCACGCTGGGGACCCTCCACGACCGGGGGGCGGAGGCGTTCAGGGCGGACAGCTACGAGGGCTGGCTCGACGCGACCGACCCCGGCGATCTGGCGAGTCTCATCTACACCTCCGGGACGACCGGCAGACCGAAAGGGGTTCGCCTGACACACCGGAACTTCCGGTCGAACATAGCCGCCATCCGCCGGCGTATCGGCCCGCGTGCCGACGAACCGGACCGGGTCGGCATCGACGCCGACACCACCACAATCTCCTTTCTCCCACTCGCACACGTGTTCGAGCGCCTCGCCGGTCACTTTCTGATGCTGGGGTCGGGAGCGACCGTGGGCTACGCCGAGAGCACCGACACCGTCACGGCGGACATCGCGATGCTCAGCCCCAACGCGGGGGCGAGTGTCCCCCGGGTGTACGAGCGCATCTTCCGGACTATGCGCGAGGAGGCCGGCGAGAGCGGGCTCCGGTCGCGCATCTTCGAGTGGTCACTCGAGGTCGCCACGCAGTACCAGACAGCCGAGGAGCCCGGTCTCGGCTTGCGGGCCAGACACGCGCTCGCAGACCGACTGGTCTACGACACGCTGAAACAGCGTCTCGGTGGCGAGATAGAGGTGTTTGTCTCCGGTGGCGGCAGCCTGAGCGAGGAGCTGTGTCGCATGTTCAACGGCATGGGCGTGCGCATCATCGAGGGGTACGGTCTGACCGAGACCGCACCCGTTATCTCTGTCAACGCGCCGGACGACATCCAGCCCGGAACCGTCGGTCCTCCGCTCGTCGGTGTCGACGTTGCTGTCGACCGGAGCGCGGGCGACCGCGCCAATCTCGACATCCGGGACCCCGACAGCCCCGTCGGCGAACTCCTCGTCCGGGGGCCGAACGTCACCGACGGCTACTGGGAGCGCCCGGGGGCGACGGAGGCCGCGTTCGTCGAGGACCCGCTCGCCGCCGACGCGGTCACGGCATTTGGCGACGTCGAGGGTGACGGCCGCTGGCTTCGCACCGGTGACCTCGTCGAACTGACCCCTCGGGGGTATCTCGTTATCCACGACCGCCTGAAACAGATTCTCGTTCTCGACACCGGCAAGAACATCGCCCCCCAACCCATCGAGGGCCGCTTCTCGACCGACGAGCGCGTCGAGCAGATCCTCGTCGTCGGTGACGACCGCAAGTTCGTCGCCGCGCTCGTGGTGCCCGACTTCGACCAACTCCGGGAGTGGGCTACCACCGAGGGGGTCGACCTGCCCGACGATCCCGAGGACCTGACCGACGACGAGCGTGTCATCGACTGGGTTGCTGACTCCATCGAGCAGGTAAACGAGGTGCTCGGTGACTCGGAGAAAATAAAGAAGTTCGCCCTCGTCGCCGAGGAGTGGACCCCGGAAAACGAACTCCTCACCCCCTCGCTGAAGAAACGACGCCGCGACATTCGCGCCGCCCACACGGCGAAAATAGCAGAGATATACGAGGAGTGACCTCCCCACGAGCGCGACGGGCACGGTGGGATTTGAACCACGCGACCCGCTCGCTTCGCTCGCGGCTCTCTCATTCGAATCCCGATGCCGTCGCTGCTCACTGTCGTTCACAGACGACGGGCACGGTGGGATTTGAACCACGCCGAGACGTGCTCACTCCGTTGTGCGAGACTCGTCTCATTCGAATCCCGATGCCGTCGCTGCTCACTGTCGTTCGCAGACGACGGGCACGGTGGGATTTGAACCCACGACCGTCGGATTAGAAGTCCGACGCTCTGGTCCGGGCTGAGCTACGTGCCCCACCGGGTACTGAGTCGTACCGCTTCATATCGGTTTGGGTCCACGCCGAGAGACACCGAACTCCACCTGACACCCGCCCGGTTGTCACCACGCCCCGGCCCGGATAGGGTTGCTTATAGGGCCCGGTGGATGAGACAAGCCAGTACAACGAGTGTCCCAGGACGAGGAGTCGGTTCCCGACGAGGAACGGGAGGCGCTGCTGACAATCGCAAACGGCGCCGTTGTCGCGTCCAGTGGCTACCTCGGCGAGCGCGCGCTGACGACGCTGCTTGAGGCGCTGCTCGCCCGCGGACTCGGCCCCGTCGCGTACGGTGTCTACGCGCTCGCCTGGCGGTTCGCACAGCTACTGGTCCGTCTCGTCACGTTCGGCAGTATTCCGGCGCTCCAGCGGTATCTCCCGGCCTACGAGAACGAGCCACGACGCCGGTCGGCCGTCGTCGGGTTGGCCTACGCGACCACCCTCGTCTTCGGGGCTGTGCTCGCCGCGCTCGTGTGGGTCTCCGCGCCCCGCATCAACGACCTCACCGTCGGAGAGCCGCTGTTTCCGGCGACGCTGCGGCTGTTCGGTGTTCTCGTCACACTGCTCGGTGTCATCGGTATCAGCGCCGGGGTTTTCCGGGCGGTCAGGTCGGCCCGCGGTGAGGCGGTGCTGAACCGTCTCCTCCGGCCGGTCGCGCGGCTCCTCGGCGGGGTCGGGGCCCTCTCGCTGGGCTCCTCGGCGGCCGGGGTCGCGGGCGGGATCGTCGTCTGCACGGGGCTGCTCGCGGTCGCTATCGTCCCGCTCACCGGGCGGCTCACAGCCATCCACGCGACGCTGCGTGGCACCCTGGCGGAGGCCCGGCAGTTCTACGACCACGCGGTTCCGGCCGTGATGAGCCGGTTCGGGAAGGTGTTTCAAAACAGGCTCGACGTGCTCCTGGTCGGACTGCTCCTGACCGCGAGTGCTGCCGGTGTGTACAACGCCGTGCTCGTGCTGGTCACCCTGGCGTGGATCCCGCTGCGCTCGTTCAACCAGCTTCTCCCCCCGGTGGCGTCGGAGCTCTACGACAGCGGTCGGCTCGAGCACCTCAACGCGGTCTACACCTCGGTGACGCGGCTCGTCGTCACGACCGTCGTCCCGGTTCTCGCCGTGTTCGTCGCGTTCGGTCCGACCCTGCTCGGGGTGTTCGGCCCGGCCTACACCCGGGGGTACGAGCCGCTGGTCGTCTACCTGGGTGGGGTTTTCGCCGGGAGCGCCGTCGGTGCGACCGGTTGGCTCCTGATGATGACCGACCACCAGTACGCCCGGATGGCGCTCGACTGGCTACTCGCCGTGCTCAATCTCGGGCTGACCTACGCCTTTGTCCGCCGGTTCGGACTCACCGGTGCCGCACTCGGGACGTCGCTGGCGATCGCCGTCCAGAACGGTATCCAGGTGGTGTTGCTCCGCCGGTTCGAGGGGCTGTGGCCGTTCGACCGGACGTTTCTGCCGCCGCTCGGGGCGGGGCTGGTCGCTCTCGGAGTGATGTGGGCGGTTCGGCTCACCGTCCCGGGTTGGCCGGCCGTCGCCGTCGGAGGCCCGCTCGGTGTCTGTGTCTACCTGGCCGTGCTCGGCGGCTACGGTGTCGACCCGCGTGACCGGCTCGTGGTCCGGACACTCGCCGACGCGTACCGCGGAAAACTCGTCGGCTGACCGGTTGCTCCTCGACGTGGTCTGTCCCGTGAGGACCCGACCGGGGGCGCTGCTCAGGTGTCGAGTCGTTCGAGCACGCGGTCGATATCCGCCGTGGCCGGCCCGGGGTCGCGCTCGGGGTCACCGGTCCACTCGACGGCCCGGCCGACCGCCTCGGCCGGTGACAGCGGCTCCCAGCCGAGCGCCGCGAGCTTCTCCGTCGAGAGGATGTGCGGTGTCGGGTTGTACAGGGGAAAGTCGGTCGGCGAGAGCCCACCGCCGGAGGCCTCGTCCAACTCGCGCCCGCCGGCGGTCACCAGTTCGACCGTCCGGCCGAGCGCGTCCGCGATCGTCTCGACAACGCCACCGAGCGTGAGCACCTCGTGGTCGCCGACGTTGTACGCCTCGCCGGCGACGCCCTCCTCGGCGACGGTCCGAACCGCGCGGGCGACGTTCTCGACGGCGACGAGGTGGTGGATGTTGGTGCCGTCGCCGGGGACGAGCACGCGGTCCCGCCGGCGGACCTGGTCGACCCAGTACTGGAACCGTCCGGTGTAGTCGTGCTGTCCGTAGACGATAGTCGGCCGGACACTCATCGCCCGGACGCCGGCCTCGGCGGCCTCGAACACCGCCCGGTCACCCTCGGCCTTTCGGGGACCGTACGTCGCCGCGCTGTCGTCGACAGCCTGCTCGTCGCTGCAGGGCTCCAACGGCGTCTCGTTCTCGCGTTTGGGGATGTGGTCGGACCCGTAGGCCGAACCACTGGAGATGTAGACGTAGGCGTCGACCTCGCTGAACGCCCGGGTCGCCATCCTGACCTCCCCCGGGTAGTAGGCCACACAGTCCACGACGACCGACGGCTCGACGGTCTCGGCGGCCTCGTCGAGCGTCGCGCCGCTCGTGCGGTCCCCGCGGACGTGCCCGACGTCGGGGTGGTCCGCGAACGGGTTGGGGTGGGTCCCGCGGTTCAGGAGCGTCACCTCGTAGCCTCCGTCGAGCAGTTCCGTCACGAGATGTCGCCCGATGAAACGGGTCCCGCCGATGACGAGTGCCCGCGACATGCTATCGCCTGACGATCTCTATCTCGCGGCCGTCGGGGTCTTTCGTGAAGGCGTACTGGTTCCCACAGCTCTCCGGGTCGCGGTAGTCCTCGGCCCCCCGGTTCATCAGGGTCTCCCAGAACGGATTCAGCTCGTCGGTCCGGACCGCGAGGTGCCCCCAGGCGTCACCCACCTCGTAGGAGCGGCCGTCGTAGTTGTACGTGAGTTCGACGGTCATCGCCTCCCGTGGCGCGTCACCGGGTCGTAGAAAGTACAGCGCGAACGTGTCGAGTTCGCTGCGCCCCACCAGGTCGTAGTCGAGTTTGCGCGTGTACCAGCCGATAGCTCGCTCGGCGTCTTCGACACGGACCATCGTGTGGTCGAGACTCCACCTCGCGCCGTAGTCACGCTCGACGAGTTCGACCTCGTGGCCGTCGGGGTCTCGAACAAACGCGTAGGACCCGCCACAGCTCTCCGGGTCGCGGTAGTCCTCGACACCCTGTGCCAGCAGCTCCTCGTAGGCGTCGTACACGTCCTCGACGCGCACCGCGATGTGGCCCCAGGCGTCGCCCATCGTGTACGACCGCCCGTCGTGGTTGTAGGTGAGCTCCAGGGCGGCACCCGCGTCGTGGCTCCCGGGGGCCTGCAGAAAGACGTTCGTGAACGTGTCCGCCTCCCGACGACCGACCTCCTCGTAGCCGAGGTACTCCGTGTACCACGACAGCGACGCGTCGAGGTCTGTGACGCGCATCATCGTGTGGTCGAGTGTTGCACTCATAGACGAACAGAGCACCGCCGGCCGAAAAAGCGTGCGGTTCTGGGGTGATGGGGCCGAACGTGTCCCGTTCGGGATGTTCAAGCCCCTGCGCGTCGTCGTGCTGTCATGGCCGACATCATCGACGGAAACAGTATCGCCGCGGCTCTCAGGACCGACCTCGCCGGCTCTGTCGACCGACTCGTCGACGCGGACCACCGGCCGACCCTCGCGACGGTCTTGATGAGCCCGGACCCTGCCAGCGAGACGTACGTCTCGATGAAACAGGACGACTGTGAGGAGCTCGGTATCGACAGCCGCGACGTCAGACTCGACACCGACGCAGCCGCGGCGACGCTCTTCGAGACAATCGACGACCTGAACCGGGACGGGGACGTCGACGGGTTGCTCGTCCAGTCACCGGTGCCGGACCACGTCGACTACCGCGAGGTGGTCGAGCGGATCGACCCGATGAAAGACGTCGACGCGTTCCACCCCGAGAACGTCGGTCGGCTGGTCGCCGGCTACCCCCGGTACAAGCCCTGTACCCCGCACGGCATCCAGCAACTGCTCGCGGCCACCGGTGTCGACACCGCCGGTGCGGACGCGGTCGTCGTCGGGCGCTCGCGCATCGTCGGCAAGCCGATGGCGAACCTGTTGATTCAGCGGGCACCCGGCGGAAACGCCACCACGACCGTCTGTCACTCCCACACCGACGACCTCGGCGCGAAGACCCGACAGGCCGATATCGTCGTCGCCGCCGCGGGCGTGCCGGAGCTGGTCGACGGTTCGATGCTCAAACCGGGTGCGGTCGTCGTCGACGTCGGCATCAACCGTGTCGAGACCGACGACGGCGGGAGCGAACTCGTCGGTGACGTGGCGTTCGAGAGTGCGCGTGAACAGGCCGGTGCCATCACACCGGTTCCCGGTGGTGTCGGCCCGATGACCCGCGCGATGTTGCTCTACAACACCGTGAAGGCGGCGGGGCTACAGCACGACGTCGCGGTGGACCTACCCGACCTGGCCGGCTGACCACCCCGACGATATCTCCGACAACGACCGATCGCCCCGGCACAGGCTGTGCACATGGGGACTATCTTTCGTGTCCAGGCCGTCGGTGCGGTGATGGCAACGACTACCCCACCGGTCGAACTCGACCACCCGACGACCGTTCCGGCGAACGTCGACCACGAGGACGCCACCGAGGAGGAGTCACCCGAAGACGGGGGTCCGACCCCGGGGAGTGTGCGGTCCGACTGGGCGATAACCCGGGCAGGGCCAGACGTCGACGCCGGTGTCGGCCGTCGATAAAAGAACCTTCTTGTGTGTGTCCCCAAAAGGCGGTGTATGGGTTTGTTCGACCGGATACGAGGTGACGAGGGTCCACGGGTCGCGTTTGTTGGTATCGACGGTGTGCCCTACAGTCTGCTGGCGGACAACGCCGAGGAGTTCGAGCACATCACCGCGCTGGTCGACGAGGGTACAGGGGGGGAGATAGACAGCAT
>JAQCNM010000117.1 GCA_028275025.1 Halovenus sp. | reverse complement strand
GCAACCTGCTCTGTCGGTCCGGAGCATCGATTCCTTAGAACAGAGGGCTGTGAATCAAGAGTATCAAGCCAGGGGTGGGATTTGAACCCACGAACTCCCGATTACAAGTCGGGTGCTTGTACCGCCCAAGCTCCCCTGGCGCATCTGGTTGTTCGGCGGCGTCCTTTGAGTGTGTATCGTTTCGATGTCGCCGCGGTTGGTCTCTCCGTGTCGTCTCCCGTGGTAACCCCGCGGCGGTGTCTCGCAAACAGCAACAGTCCGTGACGAACTTCAAGCGTCAAACCACAGAGACGGTATGGGACAGCGATGGCTGTACGCCGGTCTCTGGATCCGGATGCTGGTTGCGCTGTTGCTCGGGGTCGCCGGAATGGCGGTGTTGCTCGCTGCCGAGTTTGCACTCGCCACGGGTGTCATCTTCTTTTTAGTCGTGCTCGCGCCGATAGTCGGCCTCGCGATTCTCGCGATGAGCGGTCTCGCCACAGTCTACGTCGGTGTTGTCTGGTTCGTCGCGCTCCGTTATCGAGAGACGAAGCTGTCGGACCTGTTCGGGGGAACCACCAGGGGTGTGCTTGGCGAACTCGGGGAGAAGCTGCGTCAGTTCGTGTACGGCGACCCTCAAAACGTGGCTCCGCTCGGGTCGCCATCCGACCCGCCGACGGTCAGGGGTGTGGCGATGACGGTCGGACCGTTCGTCGGTGTTGGGGTCGCAGTGCTCCTCGCCCACAGCCTGGTGTTCACCGCGTTCGGATTGAGCACCGTCCTGTGGGCCGCAGTCGCCGGCGGTGCCGTAACCACCATCGGGTTCACCGGGTGGGTGGTCGTCGGCGAGTTGCGCTCGGCCGGGAGCGTCCGGGCCGACCTGGAGGACGAACACGAGATTATCTCGGCACCGGAGCGAAAACGCGAGGTGACGCGTCGGGTCCGTCGCCTCGCGGGCCAGGCAGACTGTCCGGTCCCCGAGGTCGAGATCGGCGCGTCACACCTCCCGCGGGCCGCGACCGTCGGCTACCGCCCGCGAGAGTCGGTGATGCTCGTCTCTCGTGGACTCGTCGACAGTCTCGACGACGAGGAACTCGACGCGGTGCTGGCTCACGAACTGGCACACCTATTGAACCGTGACGCCGCGGTGATGACCGCCCTCGGCGTGCCGCGGGCGAAGATACGGGAGCTATTCGGGCTCTTTCTCGACCAGTCGGACTCGAGTCTGGTGCTTTTTCCGCTCTTACTCGTGTCGACACCGGTGTACATCGTGAACAGACTCGTGGTGCCGACGGTGGCCCGGTACCGGGAGTATGTGGCCGACGAGGCGGCCGGCGAACTGACCGGGAACCCGGCGGCGATGGCGAGTGCCCTCTCGACACTGGACCGGGAGTACTCGGTCCAGCACACCCGTGACCTCCGTGTGCAGTGGTCCACGGCGGCGTTCGGCGTCGTCCCGCCACCCTGGGAGGAGCGAAAGGTGCTCGACGGGGCGACCCGGTTTCTCTACCGCCGCGTGCTCGGGACCCACCCCCCGACCGAGGCCCGTATCGAGCGGTTGCGCGACAGTCTCGGCTGAGAGTCCACCCGACGTCGACCCAGCACCGACACGACTGCCGTGGGGCAGTGGGACGTCGGGTGTATGTTTCCTGGACGAACGGTATCGGTGACGTGAGCTCACGCGGACCTGTCGAGGCGGGGTGTCTCGGTCTGTTACTACTCGTGGTGGTCTGTGGGACCGCCGGTGTGATGGTGTCACCGTGGGAGTCGAAGCCGGGAGCGTGGGGTAGTGAACCGGCTGGTATCGCGGCGAGGGGTGTCGACGTGTCGTCTTCGGGTTCCAGTCCGACTCGGTCTCGGCCGGCAGGCACACTGTGACCGTCACCGCCGGCGACGACACCGCTGTCCTGGATACGGGTTAGCGGGAACGACACCGGTCTCGCCGACGGTTCCGGGCCGGGCTTTGGCCCGCTGACGGCTCTGGTCGCGTGTCTCCTCGCGGGAACGGGCCTGTCCTGCCGACACCGAGCGGTCACAGCCACCGGGTGAGCCTCCCCGAGTCTCCCGGGAACGGCAAAAGGTTCAGTAGACCGCCCGCCCTGACGCGTGTATGGGAGTCGCCCTCGAGGACCCCATCGAGATCGGCGGGCTGGAGCTGTCGAACCGACTCTACCGCGCACCACTGCTGGAGCACGCAGGCAACGGCGAGGACGCGGTCGACATCCTCGTCGACGAACTGGCACCGTCGGCGGCGGGTGGGGTCGGGTTGGTCGTGCAGGGGGCGATGCCGGTGTGCCGCCGAGAGGGGTGTACGGC
>JAQCNM010000114.1 GCA_028275025.1 Halovenus sp. | reverse complement strand
GGGGTGTTCGGGGCCGACCTGACCTACACCCGCGAGTACGACCAGGACCGCCGCGAGACTGTCGAGGCCGCCTACCGGGCCTCACTGGAGGAGCTCGACCCGGTCTGGTCGGTGATCGGTGGGGTTGTCGACAGCGACGTCGACGCCCGTGGCTGCTGTGGCTCGGATGGCAGTTGCTGAGTCGGGGGCTGTCTCGCTCCCGACACGGGGTGGCCGAAGCGGTTTTATGATAGAGAGACAGGACGCCGCAGTGGAGAACAGAGACCCGGCACGACCCCGGTCGGTCGGACAGCGTGAGCGGGAAGCGGCGACGTCGGCCCCTGGAGCGGACGTCCTCACACCCGGCGGGTGACCGGTCGTCGGCAGACCCGGGGTCCCGGTCGCACTCGGGTGTCCCGAACTCGACACGAGGCTGTCACCCCCCGGTCGTCCTGGACCGCCGGTCGGGCGAGAGCCCACGACGCTTCTCAACCCGTTGTCGTGTGTCCGTGTCCTCCTTCGAGTCGTGTAGCTCCCCGGATTCCGAACCCTCAAGCAAGTGGAACCCGTAGCAGATAACGCAATGAACACATTCGCGATCCGCGACGTCGCGGACGAACTCGCAGAGACGGGCGGAGAGTCGACCGAGTCCCTTCGGACCGACAACGTGAGCCTCGAGGTGATGCGGTTCGAACCGGGTGACGAGGACACCATGCACGCACACGGGGAGGACGAGATATACGTTGTCGAGTCCGGAACCGCCGAACTCAACGTCGAGGGTGACGTCACGCCGGTCTCGGCCGGTGACATCGTCCACCTCGAACCGGGAACCGAGCACCGGTTCCAGGCGTTCGAGAACGAACTCGTGATGACGGTCGTGTACGCGCCGGCGACTGGAACCTACGAGTAGACTGCTCCGGGTTCGACCCCGGAACACCCCGCTTGTCACACCTGGCGCGGCGTCTCTCTGCTCGCTGTGAGCGGTGTGGGACTCGTTGCTAACGGGGTGGACTCTCTCTACCGAACGACTGTCGAACAGACCCCACACGTCTCGCCAGCGGCCGCCCTGTCTCTCGTTCGTCTGAGACGCGAGTGGTCGGGTGACCACAGCCGGTCGACAGGATAGTTAACAATCCGGACCTGTATCCCGGCTGACGGAGATATCAACAGGTATACAATCAGTCAGATTAACTATATGCGGAACGGTACGTCGTGGACCTCACGGTGGGGACTCAGAGCGTGTACATAGCAACGTCACCACCGCAGAGTGGGCACGACGTATCGTCTGCCGTCAGATTCTCTCCGCACGTACGGCACTCGTAGTGCCGGTCTTCCTCCGCTCGACCGCTACCGTCCGTCAAGATCGTGAATAGGCTCATCACGATTGAGTGTAGCAACGGGATACAGAGAAATAAGATCTTCGTAGCCGGTTACGTTTCCCAGTTTTTTTCTGACAGCTTCGAACTTTCGATCGCTCGAAAACCTATCCGATAGCAAACAGGCGGCCGTCCGGGCGACCGGTAGTTCGTGCCGGTCACACCCGACAGTCCGGCGGGGCAGTCGGCTCTGACAGCACACTGTGCCGGCGCTGTGGGGTTCCCGAGCGCCGGCACCGGCCCCCCCGTGGCGCAAGATCTCAGTTACTGCTCGATGTCCAGCGTTCCACTGACCGTGCTGTCGCCACCGGACGCCGATATCTCGAGGTCGTGGGAGCCGATAGCGAGGTCCTCGGTTGCCACGTCGAACGTCACCCGTTCGTTCGAACCGCCGTCGAGTTCGATTGTGCGACTGGTCATCTCGG
>JAQCNM010000111.1 GCA_028275025.1 Halovenus sp. | reverse complement strand
TAGAAAGATTGTTTCAGCTCGCACGATACAGTATGAGCAGAACTCTCGGCGTGAGTTGATGAAGTTCCTTCATCGAATGGGACACGACTTGCGACGAGTCGTTAAAAACGACTCACCGCCGTCTTGTCCTATGTAATTATGAAGAAAATGGGTCGGGGCGGATTTGAACCGCGAGGACTTCGCTCCGCTCGTCCCCTGGGCTCAAACCGCCGCACTCATTCGCCGCTCACGAACTGTTCGCGGCAGAAGTGGGTCGGGGCGGATTTGAACCGCGAGGACCTCGCTCCGCTCGTCCCCTGGGCTCAAACCGCCGCACTCGTTCGCCGCTCACGAACTGTTCGCGGCAGAAGTGGGTCGGGGCGGATTTGAACCGCCGACTTCCTCCGTGTGAAGGAGGTATCATAACCGGACTAGATCACCGACCCGTATCGGTGAGTATCTTAGCGCTGGACTTAAGAATTGTCTTCGTCGGTCTGCTCCTCGTCTACCCGGTCGAGTCGTTCGCGTGCCTCGCCGATGGCCTCCTTTGCCTCGCCCTCGGCGCGCTCCTGTAGTTCGCTCAGGTCCTCGCGCAGTTGCTCGATACGACCCGGCTCCGGTTCGGACTCTTCTGTTTCGTCACCGACCAGGTCCTGCACGCGCTCCTGTAGAGGCTCTATCTCCTCCTCGACGCCCCGCTTTGCCGTCTCCGCGGCGCGTTTCAGGTAGTACTTCGTGTCTTCAAAGTGCTTGTTCATACACGACTGTTTCTCGGGAATAATTATATGCTTTCGGTATCACCCCCGGTCAGTACGTCGGGTTCTCCTCGGCGACTCCCTCGCGGGCGTTGACCGTTCGTGCGAGCGTGAACAGCAGGTCCGAGAGCCGGTTCAGATACACCGCGGTCAGCGTGTTTGCCTCTGCTGTCTCGAGTAGTGCGACAATCCGGCGCTCGGCGCGACGACAGACCGTCCGGGCGTGGTGCAGTTCCGCGCCCGACTCGGCCCCACCGGGGAGAATAAAGTCCTCGAGCGGTTCCAGTTCCGCGTCGTAGCCGTCGATACGCTCCTCGATGGTCTCGACGTGGTGCTCGGCCACCGTGGGGTCGTCCTCGTCGGGTTCGGGGTTCGCCAGGTCTGCCTGTACGATGTGGAGGTGGTTCTGTACCTGCTCGAGGTCGGTGTCGATGTCGTCGTACCCGGTCGGTCGTGCACGACCGACGAGCGCGTTGACCTCGTCGACACTCCCGTACGCTTCGATGCGTTTGTCGGTCTTCGAGACACGCTCCATCGTCCGGAGGTCGGTCATCCCCTCGTCACCACGGCCGGTGTAGATCTTCATACCCACCCGTCGGGGCGAGAGCGTCTTAACGGTTCCAGTCCCGCGACGGGTCCAGTCAACATCCCGGCGGTGTGTTCGCGGCTACGCCCGAGACAACCACTGTGGTGCCGAAACTGGCTGTTGTCTTCGGTAAGTATTTGTCAACGGCTACACAACGCCCGGTCGATGACGGTTCTCTCTACCGCTGACGAAGGAAAGGTGCTGATGGACACCGAGGCCGAGGAGATCGGCGTAGTCACCGAGGTCGACACGGACGAACAAATCGCGTACGTGGAACCGAACCCGGGTATCGCCGAGGCGATGCTCCAGGGGCTCGGATTCGGCGACGCCGACGAGGACGACATATCGGTTCCTGCCGACAGCGTCGCGACGGTCACCGACACGGAGCTCCGTGTCGACACCGACCTCTGAGTACCCACAGCGACACCGGTATCACCGGCGATCTAACTGTCTCGGCTGTCCGAGCCCGCACAGAGGCTCTCGAGCAGCGCAACCTCCCGTTCGAACCGTGGCTCGCCGAGGCGGTCCATCGCCTGCCGGAGCGAGTCGGCCAACCGGTCGAACCGCCGGGCGTACCGCTCGGGAACGTCGAGTGGGACCGGACCGTTGCAGTGCTCCCCCCATCGGTCGGGAAACCGACCGCGGGTGTCGGTGTTCGCCGCCCGGTCGTGACAGTCCGCGGCCCACCGCCGGAGCTCCTGTGTGTACCGGGCCAGCGTGACGACCGTCCGGACCCCGGTCTGGGTGGGTTCCTCGTCGGGCCACGACAGGCAGACTGATTGGCTGCGCTCACCACCGCCGCGCTCTGTCCACGAGACGACCAGTTCCACCTCCTCCGTGGCTGCTGTCCGGGTGAGCCTCGCGAGCACCAGCCCACAGGTGGCGGCGTTCCCGCGACTGTGCGTGGGAAACACCGTCCCCACGTAGACCAGCCGGTCGGTCGTGGCGTCGACCGGGGGTGAGCCGTGGACCGCCGCGATCTCGTGGCTGTCGTCGGCGAGTTCGAGCGTCAGGTCGTGTCCCAGCGGCGTGACCATCCGGTCGAACTCGGTCGCCAGGAGCCGCTCGAACTGTTCGCCCGAGTCAACAAAGTACCGGTTCGCGCCACGAACACCCGACAGCATCGACGCCAACTCCGCGTTCGCGTCGAGACCCACCCCGACGAGCGTCGTGTGTATCCCGTCGGTGGCCGCGTCCGCGAGCACGCGGGCGAGGGCATCCCGCCCCGTCGACCCGGTGTTGGGCATCGTGTCCGTAACTAGGAGCAACCGCTGCTCGCTCCGAGGGTTGGTGCCACTCTCGAGCACGTCGATAGCGGTCTCCATCCCGTCAGCCAGGTTGGTGTCACCGCCACAGGCAATCTCGTGTATGTGACGGCGGATCGCCGCCGTATCTGTCGATGCAATCTCGTCGAGTGGCTTTGCGACCACCGCCTGCTGGTTACAGAGCACGACCGCCAGCCGGTCGTTCTCGCACAACTGCCTGGTCAGGGCACACAGCCCCCGAGTCGCCGCCTCTAGTTTCGTCGTCCCACCGGACTCACCCCCGTAGTAGTAGTCGTCTACCGGTCCCCCCATCGAATCCGACACGTCGAGGACGACCGCGAGGTCGACCTGTGGCCGCTCGAACACGTCAGGCTGTGGGGTGTCCAACTGGACGGCCACGTACCGCTCGGTCCCCCCGTCGAGCGGGTTCTCGGCCACCACGGCCCCGTGACGGAGTTCGAGCGACCCACCGGGGGTCACCGACTGCGGTGTGTCCAGTTGGTGAGTGCCGTACAGCATCCTGTCGACAATCGCCGCTGGCTGGGGTGTGTACCCGTTCTCGATCATCTTCCGGAGACCGCTCGTCGACCCGGACGTGTCACCGCCCGTCTGGCCCGGCCCCCCGGTCTGCCCGTCCGGCGTTACCACCGCCGGCCAGACGACACCGGTGCTGTCTCCGATCTCCTGGGCGTCGACGTGCCGCCCACACCCGGTGCAGACGTGTGCTTGACTGCCGGCTCCGCTTCTCGACAGAGTCTGCCAGTCGTCGACAGACCCCGTCTCCCCGGCCGACCGTTCGACCGAGGTCAGGCCGTCGGCGATACCAAAGACGCCGTCGATACCGAACTGCCCCGCCGCCCGGACGATTACGGGGACGACCGACCCGGCGGTCTGCTCCTGCTGGAGCCGCTCGCCACACCCCGCACACGTCAGTCCCGACGCCGCAGACCCACCGGTCACCGCCCCCAGCAGCCCACCCAGCCGGTACCGTTTCCCGAACTGTAACGCCGGTATCCCCACGCCACCAGACACGACCAGCACGGGAAACCGCTCACCGGACGTGTCGACGACCAGCAACCGCTGGACCCGCTGTCCACCCAGTTCCAGTGTCCGACGGCTGACGAACTCGACAGTGACGTCCACCCGTCTGCCGTCTCGTATATCGGTGTGTGTCGTGGCCATCCTTTTATTGTAGCTGTCTCTCCCGAACAGCCGTGTCGCACCTGTTCGGTCCTTGCCCCCCGACGAATCCGGCGACGACAGCCCGACATCTCTCCAGACGATTTCTCTCTTACTGGTCGTCTGCCACGTTGTATAAAAGTTTTGCCCGACTGTTAGTACAAGAGCCACAACAAGACACCGGCGTGACCCTCCCGACCTGTGAGGTAGGGTCTGTCGTGGGCGGCCACCGTGCTATTGACGCGGCACGGGTATGATTGTCACAGTGCCGAGAGTCTCGGAAGTTATATACGTTGCCCGGCAGTAAGTTTGATTGCAATGTCAAACGGTACGGTCGACTTCTTCAACGACACAGGCGGCTACGGTTTCATCTCGACTGAGGACGCGGACGACGACGTGTTCTTCCACATGGAAGACATCGGCGGTCCGGACCTCGAGGAGGGACAGAGCCTCGAATTCGATATCGAACAGGCCCCAAAGGGCCCCCGCGCGACGAACGTCGTCCGCGAGTAGTCACTCCCGCCCGTCGCTGACTGCGACAGGTCGTGAGTGTGTTTTATTCCACACCACCTGCCGAGTCACGGCTCCGGCAGTCCGGTACGACAGTCTGGGCCACCACACGGGCGCGAGTAGCGGTGATCACGATCGGCGAACCGGCACAGCAGCCGCGGTCTGGGGGTTCTAGCCGAAAACCGGGTACGAGAGCACAAGGAGAGAGCCCCGCCTCGGGGCCGGAGGATGTCAGTCACCTAGCGTGGTGCCGACGGGAAGAGTAACTGTTTTCTCCCGCGGTCGGCTTGCTTCGGGCAGGGTTCGTGGTCTAGTGGTCATGACGCGGCCCTTACAAGGCCGAGATCGGCGGTTCGAACCCGCCCGAGCCCACTACCTCTGTGCCGAACACCGCCGTGAGGCACAGATTTCTCTGTGAGGGTGATTCGAACGAGACCACGACCGACCGCGAGGAGTGACGTGGGCGTGGTTCGAACCTGCCCGAGCCCATCTCTCGTGACGAGAGAAAAACCAGCGGCGCCTGTGCGGTCAGATCGGACTCGAGTGACCGCCCCACACCCTGCCGGTTCGACGGTCAACACTCTTGATACCGCGACCGGAAACAGAGAGTATGAACGGTATCGAGGTTACGGTCCGCTTGCTCGCGGGCGTCTCACTCATTCTGGCGAACGGGTTCTTTGTCGCGATAGAGTTCGCGCTGACCCGAGTCCGGCAGTATCCCGAGTCCGAGTTCGATACCCCGGGACTGCGGCGGGCCTGGGAGATGACCGAGGACCTCGAGATCTATCTCACTAGCTGCCAGGTCGGCATCTCGGCGACGAGTATCGCCGTCGGCATCGTCGCCGAACCAGCGCTGGCGGCGCTCATCGACCCGTTTGTCGAGAACACACTGCTCGCGGCTGTGGGTGCCGGAAGTGTCATCGCGTTTCTCCTCATCAACCTAGTACACCTGACACACGGCGAACAGACACCAACGTATCTTGGTGTGGAGCGAACGCAGTTCGTTGCGCGTTACGGGGCACGGCCGCTCTCCTGGTTCGCCAAAGTCATCTACCCGGCAATCTGGATCGGTGACGGCGTCGCGAAGTGGACACTCCACCAGTTCGGCGTCGAGATGACCGGCGCGTGGCTGGACACCGAGGCCGACCGCGTCGAGTCTCGTGCCGATCTCCGTCACCGTCTCGGCGCTACACTCGAGCAGAGTGACCTCTCCACGGAGCGACAGCGGGAGATTCTCAACGCTCTCGCCGTCGGGGAACGTCCAGTGTCTTCGGTGATGACCGACCGTGAGCATATCGTGTCTCTCTCGACGACAGACCCAGTCGAAACCAATCTCGCGCGTATCGGAGCCAGCCCGCACACACGACTCCCGCTGGTCGGTGCGGGACTGTCCGAGTTCCTCGGGATCGTCTACGTCCCGTCGGTGGTGGACAAGATCGACAGCCTGCGACGCGGTGAACTCACGTTCGCCGATATCGCCGCTAACCCGATGACCGTTCGCGGCGATATCCCGATAAGCAAGGCTGTCGACCGGTTCCAGGCCGAGCATCAAGAGCTCGCACTCGTGACCGGGTCCGGCGGCGAGGCCGTCGGTCTCATCACCGCGACGGACGCACTCGAGGCCCTGATGGGCGAGATGGAGAACCCGCTCGATCTGGTGTCCGAGCACGACCCCACGTCGACATCCTGAGCCAGCGGTTCCAACGTGTCGGGCGAGACTGCCGGCGGTCCGACGAGACGCCGGTGAGGGCTCCCGTGACACGACAGGTCCGATCACGCCGGGGTTTTTTATCATCGAGTGAGTAGCTGTGACATGTACGACCACATTCTCTTTCCGACCGACGGGAGCGACGGTGCCGACGCCGTCTTCGCGCACGTACTCGACATCGCAACCCGACACGGAGCGACGGTTCACATCCTCAACGTCGCGGACACGACCCGCGACAGCGTCACCCGCATCGGTGGTGGGGTCGTCGACGCACTCGCCCGCGAGGGTGAGCGTATCGTCGACGAGACGGCAGACCGCGCCACCGCCCGGAGCGTCTCGACCGTGACCGACGTTCGTCAGGGCGGTGTTTCGGAGACCATCGCGGCCTACGCCGAGGAGTACGACATCGACCTGGTTACCATGTCCACCCAGGGACGGACCGGGTTCACACAGCTCGTACTCGGGAGTGTCACCGAACGGGTGATACGGCAGTCGACCGTCCCGGTTCTCGCGCTCCACCCCGACGAGGGGTCGCTGCGGTACCCGTACCGAACCGTGCTCCTCCCGACAGACGGCAGCGCCTGTGCGGAGGCGGCCCTGGACCGTGCGGTCACGACCGCGAACACCCTCGACGCGACCCTACACCTGCTGTCTGTCGTAGACACCTCGGGACTGTCTGTCCACTCCGACGACCAGCGAGACACCCTGACGGCCCAGGCCAGCCGTACCGTCGAGAGCGCCGCCGAGACCGCCGGTGCCGCCGGTGTCGACTCTGTCGTCGAGACAACCGAGGAGAGTGACTCGGTCCCGGAAGCGGTCGCGGCCTACACACGGACCCGGGATGTTGACCTCGTGGTGATGGGGACACGCGGTCGGAGTAACCTGAGCCAACGGATCCTCGGCAGTACGACCGAACAGACTGTACGCACGGTTCCCGTTCCGGTCCTCACCGTCTCCGGGTCGGGGAGTGACGACACGTCACCCTGAGTCGCCGGGTCCTCGGCAGTCCGAACTCGGCGGCCCCACACGGACCGTCACACCACCGCCGTTCGCGCGGTGGAACCTGCCCGTGTCCCGGCTCTCAGCGCTGTTCGCGCTGTTCGACCTTGTTCAACTCGATGAGGAGTCGGAAGACCGCCTTCACCAGGTTCGCGTCGACCTCGAACCGCTCGGCGTTCGCCCCGGCCCGCTCCATCACGCGGGTCTCCTGTTCCTCGTCGGTCGTCGGGAGCCCCCGGTCTGATTTCACCTCCGCGATAGTGTCGGCGACGTACGTGCGCCGCGCGATGAGCTCCACGAGTTCGTGGTCGATCTCGTGGATCTCCCGGCGCAGCGCCGCCAGGTCCATCTCCGCGGGGTCTGCCTCGCCGGTGCCCTCGGCTGTCGACACCCCGTCGCCGGGACCCGACTCCTCAGACATCGGCCGTCGCCCCCGCTGTCTGGGTGCGTGTCACCCGCAGTTCACCCTCGCGTTCACCCCAGCGCTCCCGAACGGGGCCGAGGGTTCCGGGCTCGCCGACCGCGGTGAAACTCGGGCCCGTGCCGGACAGCGAGACACCGGCCGCGTCCGGGAGTGCCTCGACCAACGGTGCCGGTGAGAACCCGAGCGCTGCACAGAACGTCAACCCGTTTACTGTCATCGCCTGGCTGTAGGACCCGTCGCGGGCGAGCTGCTCGACCAGCCGACCCATCGGAGCCATCCGCTGGCAGACCGCGGTGTCTGCATCCGCGCTGTAAGCCCGCTCCGGCGGCGTCCAGACGAGCACCTCCCAGTCGGGTGTTCCACGGTCGAGGAGTTCGTCGCGCTCGTTGTCGGTGACGGTCAGGCCGCCGAGCATGCTCGCGCTGGCGTCGTCGAACGCACCGGTGACGGTGACACCGACCTCGCGGGCGACCGCGACCCCGAGACGGGCGGCGGTCTCGGGGGTGACCGACCCCAGCGCGTCGAGAGCGTCGAGTGTCGCGAGCACCGTCGCGTTGGCCGCCGCACTCGACGACTTCAGCCCTGCGGCCATCGGCACCTCGCTCTCGGTCCGGACCACCCCGCCCTGACCGTCGCCGACCTGTTCGGTCACCGCCCTGACACACCGCTCGATGAGCCGCGTGTCCGCGTCGGGGTGCCCGTCGACCGAGCCCTCGACGGCCGGTTCCCGGTGTAGTGAGACGGTCGCCGTCGTGTACAGGTCGATAGCAAAGGCCGCACCGCGGCCCGTCGCCAGCGCGTTCAGCACGGTCCCGGCCGCGGGTGCAACCGCGTTCCCTTTCATGCGTTCTCTCCCCGACGCGCACACTTAGTCTGTTTGGCCCCAGAAGCTGTATGCTTTTGTGGCCTCGGTGAGAGAAACCAGCCGTGCCCGAGTCAGAGCCACCGATGACACGATTTCCCGTTCCGGCGGAGTCGGCGCTGCCGGCGGACGTTCAGAAGCGGATGCGTAACGAACGCGAGCGGGCGGGCTTTCTCCCGAACGTGTTTCCCGCATTTGCCTACCGACCCCGCCAGTTTCGTGCCTTCTTCGATTACTACGACGCCCTCGTCGAGGAGTCCCCGCTCGCACGGGAAGAGCTCGAGATGGTCGTTGTCGCCACCAGCGGCGCGAACAACTGCCTGTACTGTGTGGTCGCACACGGCGCACTACTGCGCATCTACACCGAAGACCCCCTGTTGGCCGAGCAGATCGCCACGAACTACCGGACCGCGAACATCAGTGAGCCACACCGAGCGATGTGTGGGTTTGCGGTCACGATAACCGAGACACCTGCCGAGGTAACCGACGAGGACCTGGACCGTCTCCGCGACCACGGGTTCTCGGACACCGAGATCTGGGATATCGCGAGCGCGTCGGCGCTTTTCAACCTCTCGAACCGGATGGCCCACGTCGCCGACATGCGACCAAAC
>JAQCNM010000101.1 GCA_028275025.1 Halovenus sp. | reverse complement strand
TCGAGCACCCGGGCGTGGACGGGGTCACCCTCGGTCGTGCGACCGAACACGTGGACAACGGGGAACTCGTCGTCACCGCGCCCCTCGACAGTGTAATCGACCTGCATCACGGCGAGTTCGACCGTCTCCTCGACCTGCTGGAACCGGTCCCCGGCGGGTGTCTCGTCGTCCGCGCCGGCAACCGCCCGCGCCTCCGCCGCTACCGGCCGCTCGTCGTCCGTGACGTAGTTTCCCAGTTCGGACTGACCCATGTTTTCCCCTCTTTGGGCACGGCGGATAAAAACACCCGCGACTCTGTGTGGGCCCCGGCGTGGCCGGCCCCGCAGGCATCACGCGTTCGATATCCCGACATGTGATTTACAGACCGTCGAGGCGAGTGCCCGGGGCCTGACCGGGCGTTGCTCACGCCACGCGGGCACCGACCGTCTGACGGCACAGTGACTCCCTCCTCACACAACCCTTTTATCAAGGTCCGGAGTATTTACGTACCGATGGCGCGTCGAGGCCCGAGTACGATGCTGTCGCGTCTCCGTGCAGTCGCGGCTGTTCTCGTTTTTGTTCTGTTTGTCATCTCTCTCGGTGTGTTCGCGTTCGTCATCGGTGACTTCCTCGGTGACGACAGCGACAGTCCGGACTCCGGAGACACCACCCCCGACGGAACGCCTCCCGACGAGCGATCGGACGACGGACACACTACCGACGACGGTCCGGAGAACAGTAGCGCGAACAACGACACCGGTTGAGCACCCGACGGGACCACCGCTGTTCGAACAGAATAAACCGAAAATCGCAATACAGAACCGATGCGCACAGCTACTCGGGTCCGAGTTAGGCGGTGTTCACGTCGACTGTCTCCATCACGAGAGAGACAGTACACTCACCGAGTCTGTCGGGCGGTGGTCCGTGACCGGCGAGACACCGTGATAGACCAGATTGTGTCGTCGGGAGCTCGGTCTCAGTCGTCGGCGCTGACCTCGGCACCGGCCGTCTGCTCTGTTTCGGGGATATCCTCGAGGTACTCGTCGGCGTCCATCGCCGCCTTGCAGCCCATGCCGCCGGCCGTGACCGCCTGCTGGTAGTGGTGGTCGACGATGTCGCCGGCCCCGAAGATGCCGTCGACAGCCGTCTCGGTCTGCCCGCCGCCGTCGCCGCCGACGGTGTCGATGTAGCCACGCTCGTCCATCTCGACACCGGTGTCGCTCAGGTAGCCCGTGTTCGGGGTGTGACCGATAGCGAGAAACACTGCGCCCACGTCCATCTCGAACGTCTCTGTCCCCGGTTCGTCGAGGTTGTCCTTCGGGTAGCCGTCCTCGTTGCGGGCGAGTGTGATGTCGTCGATCCCGTTCTCCTGGCTGCCGTGTAGCTCCAGCAGCTCGGTGTTGCGCATTATCTCTATCTCGCCGTCCTTTGCTTTCTCTTTGACCCGGTCTACCCAGTGTGCCTCTGCACGGAAGTTCTCCCGACGGTGGGCCAGGTAGACCGTGTCGGCGAACTTCGTGAGAAACGTCGCCTCCTCCATCGCGGCGTCGCCACCACCGACGACGAGCATGTCCTCGCCGCGGAAGAAAGCCCCGTCACAGGTTGCACACGTCGAGAGCCCGTACCCCAGGAGCTCGTCCTCCCCCGGCACACCGAGTGTGCGGGCGCTCGCCCCCGAGGCGGCGATAAACGCGTCACAGGTGTACCGACTGCCGTCTGCGACGTCGACACTGATGCGACCGTCGGCGCGCTTTGTCACCGTGTCGACGACGCCGTGCTCCACGTCGGCACCGAACTGCTTTGCCTGGTCTTTCATGCGCTGGACAAGCTCCGGTCCGCCGATACCGTCCGGGAAGCCCGGGAAGTTGGCGACATCGGTCGTGAGTGTCAGCTGTCCACCCGGCTCGTCGCCCTCGAGCACGAGCGGGTCGTTGTTCGCCCGACCGGCGTATATCGCCGCCGTCAGCCCTGCAATTCCCGTTCCGGCGATCACCATCCGCCGGTGCTCGACAGC
>JAQCNM010000099.1 GCA_028275025.1 Halovenus sp. | reverse complement strand
TGAGACACGCCGACGGGACTGTCGAGCGCGTCGACGACGACGAACTCGACGCGGCCGTCGACGCCGGTCACGTCGGGGAGGCCCTCGCCGAGAAGGCCCGGCGCGTGGCGACAGCCGTCGGGAGTGCACTGTGACGATTGACAGCCGACACGGGAACGGGTAGTGGCTCTCGTATCGCCGGAGACTGTACGATTAGGTGCCCACCAGCCCTGTGTCGTGGTATGGCAGACGTAGCAATCGTCGGCGGTGGTCCCGCCGGCCTGAGCGCAGCACTGTTTCTCGAAAAGAACGGACAGAACACGACTGTGTTCGACACGGACGCGACGCGGATACACAAGGCCCACTTGTTCAACTACCCGGGAATCGGGTCGGTCGACGGGACGGCGTATCTCGAGACCCTGCGGACACAGGTCGACAGTTTCGGCGTGACACGGCAACAGGCTGTCGAGGTGACAGACGTCTCGACGGCCGAGGACGGGTTCGCTCTCGCCACCGACGACGGGCAACACGAAGCCGACTACCTCGTGCTCGCGACGGGGGCCGACCGTCGTCTCGCGGAGACACTCGGCTGTGAGTTCGACGGCGACACCGTCGACGTGAACGTGACGATGGAGACGACTGTCGACGACGCCTACGCCACCGGTGCGATGGTGCGGGCAGAGGAGTAGCAGACGGTTATCTCGGCGGGAGACGGGGCGGCGGCGGCGCTGAACATCCTCACCAGGGAGCGCGGCGAGCACTTCCGCGACTTCGACGTGCCCGCCGACGCCGCCGCGACCTTCGGCGACGACTGACCCACGTAGCGCCGTCGGTCCGAGGCCGACGACAGCACGCTGGCGTTCTCAGGTGCTGAGAACCGGCGGTCCGTTGTTTTGCGGGCAGCCCCGACTGTGGGGTATGACAGGGGTACGTGCCGAGTTGGTGTTCGAGCGCACCGGTGCCTGTCCGGTCGCGGAGGCGTCCACGGCGACGACAGGGCCGGTGACAGATATCACGTGGACGGGCTCCGCCGGCGACGGGGTGACAGAACAGGTCACCGTCACCGGCGAGCAGTCAGGAGAGACTGCCACAGATGGAGAGGGTCTCCCGGGGCAGTCGGCCGGGGGCGAGCCCACCTTCGAGCGGGTGTTCGACTACGGCTCCCAGCAGGTCTACGAGTTCGAGCGCGAGCAGCCCGAGCCGTGTGTCTGTGAGTGTATCGAACAGGAGGTCGGCCCGCTGTCGGAGGTGTACGCGGCGGCGGGGGCGCTCCACGTGACACTGCACGTCGGTGACGTCGACGCGGTGCGTGAACTGCTCGGGAATCTCGAGGAGCGGTTCGGCGACGTCCGTATCGAGTATCTGGTTCGGAGTCGGGTCGACAGCGACGACGCGGACCTGGTGCCGGTCGACCTCCAGCGGTTGACCGGACGGCAACGGGAGGTGCTCGAACGCGCCTACGCGCTCGGCTACTTCGACTACCCGCGGGAGTCGAACGCGAGCGAGGTGGCAGAGTCACTCGGTATCAGCCCGTCGACGTTTATCGAGCATCTCAACGCGGCACAGTCGAAGCTCCTCTCGGACCTGCTAAACCGGAGCTGATACCGGGTCGCGCTCGGGTGGAGACACTCGATAGATTTACCACGGGGGCAGGAGAGTTAGAGGTAATGAGTCTCCAGCGTGCGGTTGCGGCCCCGTTTCGCCAGCGGGGTGTCAGACAGTTGAACGAGAACGAGTTCGTCGTCGCGTTGTCGCTCGACCGGGAGTGGTTCTCGCCGGACCAGGCACAGCGGCTCGCAGACGTCGCCACGACGGAGGGGCTCGTCGAGCGTATCGAGGGCGAGCTCGCGGTCACGTTCGACCCACACGACGTGGATATCCCCGGGGGGTTCGAGCCGGACGAGTCGATTCTCCAGCGACGAACGACCTTCGAGCGACTGCTGGCGGCTGTCGTCGACGCGGGCGTCGAGAAACGCGAGGCGGTGGGCGAGATAAATCAGCTCCAGGCCGAACTCGCGGTGTCCGTCGAGGCTGCTGCCGCGCTGTACGCCCGTCGTCGGGGGGTGGAGGTGACCGACCTCGCGGCCCGGGCCACGGAGGGGCTCGATGGTTGAGCGACAGATAACCGACGGGACACGCATCGGACAGCTCCTCGCCTCCGAACTGACGGGCCTGTCGACGGGTGTGATGGCGGAGGTCACGGTTGTCGATGCAGACCCGGAGGCAACGGCGACGGCGGACGGCACCGAGGCCTACCGTATCGCCCACGAGGGCGCGGTGGTCGGGGGGGTGTGGCTGTTCCCGGAGCACGCCGAGCTACGGCTGCGGGATGACCGGACGTGGCCAGCCGATGCCCCGGCCGGGGAGGTGGAGGTGGCGGCCGGGACGCTCCGGGTCAAGCGCGGGGCGGCGGTGAAGCGGGCGGTCGACAGTCTGCGCGAGACACTCGACACCGACCCGAGCGGCTGACCGGGGCAAAGGGTCTTTACCCGCCCGCGCTGTGACCCCAACATGTCGTTTTTCGACCGGCTCGGCGAGCGTATCGCGGCCGTCGACAGTGTCGTCTCGGTCGGGCTGGACCCCGAGCCCGACCGGTTGCCGGCCGGTCTCCGTGACGCCGAACTGCCACGGTGGGCGTTCAACCGGCGTCTCATCGACGCCACACACGAACACACTGCCTGTTACAAGCCAAACGCCGCCTTCTACGAGGACCCGGACGGCTGGCGCGCGCTCCGGGAGACCGTCGCGTACGCACACGGCAAGAACGTCCCCGTGCTGTTGGACGCAAAGCGCGGCGACATCGGCAACACGGCCCGCCAGTACGCGGGGCTACTCGACACCGTCGACGCGATGACGCTCAACCCGTATCTCGGCGGCGACGCGCTCGCCCCGTTTCTACAACGCGAGTCGAAGGGGCTGTTCGTCCTGTGTCGGAGCTCGAACCCCGGTGCCGCGGATCTTCAGGAGCTCACAGTCGAAAACGGGACACGGCTGTACGAGCGGGTCGCGGAGCTGGCGGCCGCCTGGAACGAGCGGGACAACGTCGGGCTCGTGGTCGGTGCGACCGCGCCGGAGGAGCTCGCCGCGGTCCGGGAGCGGGTGCCGGAGCTACCGTTTCTGGTCCCCGGTGTGGGGGCACAGGGTGGCGTGGAGCGGGCGGCCGTCGAGTACGGCCTCGCCGACGGGGTGGGGCTGGTGAACTCCTCGCGTGGGATTATCTTCGCCGGCGAACAGGCCGGGAGTCGGGCCGGCGAGCGCGACCTCGACCGGTACTTCGGGGCGGCTGGCGAGGCCACAAGGCGGCTCAGACGTCAACTGAACCGGCACAGACCCGGGTGAGGCGGGCAGAATCCTGCTCAGAAAGAGTCAAGAGGGCGGATTCTGTACCCACAATCGGATGATAACGACGCCCGATACCTGCAGGACAGTGACGGTAGTCGGCAGACGGACACCGGCGAGACACCGGTGTGAGAGCAGATGAACGCGACCGACAGAGACGGGCCGTTACGGACTTTCGGACTCGCCGTCTTGGTCGTCGTGGGGCTCGGAGCAGGTGTGGCTGCCGTGAGCGGGACAGCCGACGCCACACAGGTGGAGCAGACGTCGGTCAACACGACTCAGAGTCCGGCCCTCGAGATCGGAGCGGTCGACGTTCCGGACAGTGTCCCGCCGGGTGAAACACTCGAGGTCGGGTACGTGATCGAGAACACGGGCACCGAGGCCGGCACCGAACCGGCGGTGCTACTGCGACTCGGCGGCGAGACGGTCGACACCGACACCGACGTGACGGTGCCGGCAAACGACAGCCGCAGCGGCACGCTCGTCCACGAGGTGGCCGCAGACGCCGAGGGCGAGACACTCACTGTCGTGGTCGAACTCGACGAGTCCGGCGACGTCGCGCTCGAGGAGGTGACGGTGGGCAGTGACAGTGGTGACGGCGGGAACGGTGCCGGCGGGGCCGACCTGCAGTTGGTCTCGCTCGACGGGCCAGAGGTGCTCGACCCCGATGAAGAGCTCGCGGTGAACTACACCATCGAGAACACCGGTGACACGGCGGGAACAGAGGGGTTCGTCCGGTTCCGTGTCGACGGGGTCACGGTCGGAGCCGACTCCGATATCACGGTCGGGGCCGGCGAGCGCGTGACCCGGACGTTCACCCGGTCCAGCTTCGAGTTCGAGGCGGGCGACAGCATCTCCTACACGGTCGAGCTCACTGATTTTGCCGACAGCGCGAGCGGTGAGGTCAGTATCACGCTCCCCGACCAGTCCGGGGCGGTCACGGTAGACGGGTCGGTCGAGACCGACTCCATCTCGGTCTCCGCGGAGGTGACCGAACTGACCACCGCAGACGAGCGGGGCTGGGTCGCGATCGAGAATCTCGACAACGACGCCGGTCCCGTCGTCCAGGCGGCCTCTGCGGGCGAGGTCGTCCGGGCGGGGATAGACAGCCTCGGTGGCGTCAGACTGGGAGACACCATCGAGGTCCGACTGGCTGCCGACAGCGGGTTCACCCAGCCACTCGGCAACGACACGACGAGTGTGGCGGCCGGTGACAACGCCCCGATTCCGAGCTTCCGGCTGACCCCCGTGACACCGGAGGTCGGCCAGCAGGTCAGCTTCGACGCCGGCAACTCTCGGGGGGAGGCTGGCGGTATCGTCGCGTACCGCTGGGACTTCACCGGTGACGGCACGGTCGAGGCCACAACACAGAGCCCGAGCACGACTCACACGTTCGAGTCTGCGGGCCAGCGGGAGGTTCGGCTGGTCGTCGAAAACGAGGTCGGACTCACCGCCGAGCGCACGAAGACGGTGCTCGTCGAGAGCCGAACAGCACCGCCTCAGCCCGACCTGAGAGGGGTAGACATCGGCGGTCAGGGGACCGCGGCGACTATCGCACCCGGGAACACCGAGATATCGGTGACGGTCGGGAACGTCGGTGACGAGGCCGGACAGTTCACACTGACACTGCGCATCGGAGAGACGGTGACCCGGACACAAACGACAACAGAGCTCGACGGTGGGACAGAGACGACAGTCGAGTTCGGCGGAGCGACCGCGCGCCTCGACGCCGGGAGCTACGACGTCACGGTCTCGGCGGCGAACGCGACGGCGAGCGGGACGCTGACCGTCGAGACAGGGTCGACCGGAGGCGGTGCCGCGTTCGACGTCGAGATCACCGGGACGAACAGTCCGACGACACTCGGCGAGAACCTGACAGCGACAGTCGCTGTCGAGAACATCGGTGACGGCGACGGAACCAGAACCGTCTCGCTGACCGCGGGCGAACTGGGCTCGACAGGTTCGTCGGTCACACTCGACAGCGGGGAGTCGACCGAGACGGCACTCGCGGTGTCGACCGCGGGCGGGGCGACCGGCGAGTACGACCTGACTGTCACGGCCGGCAACACCGAGGTGTCGACCACGGTGACCGTCGAGGGTTCGTCGGGCGGTTCGTCGCTCGTGGTGGTCCTGATACTGGTGTTGTTGGTGTTGCTGGTCGTCGGGACGGGCGCGTACGTCTACACACGGAAACAGGGCTCCGACGGCGGACTCGACTCCCTGTAACCGCGCTCAACCCGACAGCGAGACGGTGCTCACGGGCTGGTGAACACTCGCGTCCCAGAACAGCAGTGCAGAAACTGTCCAGGAGATGGAGTCGATCTCCCGCCCGGTGACCCGCTTTGCGCTCGCCAGCGACCCGCCGCGGGCGACGGTCACGTGTGGGGTGTACGAGTCCCCCTCGATGAGGTCGACCGTCGGAAACACGTCGGCGAGAGACTGGTGGAGGCGGCGCAACCCTGGTGACTCGACGACCAGGTAGACGATCGGTGCACTGCCGGTGACGGCCTCGGTGAAGTGGTCGACACCGGTGACCCGTATCTCGAAGGTGGACTCTCCGGCGAGGACCTCGCGGGCGCGGGCTTCGAGGCGGTCGTAGCCCGCGTCTGTGCCGTTTCCGTCGAGTCGTTTCACACAGAGCGTGTGCTCACCCCGGCAGCGGGCCCGTGCCGAGGGGATATCACGGGCGATGTCGCTGGCCAGCGCCGCAACGCGACCTGGAACTGGCACGTTCAGGCTGTACACGGTAGCCAGAACGGCGAGGCAGAAGAAAAACCCGTCGGGTCGGTCAGATGTAGTCGAACCACCAGAGGAGAATGAGGACGACGACCGACAGTCCGAGGAGAAACGGGGCGACGGTGAGCACGAGGAGATCGACCACTCGGCTCACAGCCGCGAGCACGAGCCAGACAACGACCAAGCCAAACACCACCGACAGGAGCGTGTCGGTGCCGACCTTCGCACGCATGGCAACCGGTTCGGTCCCCCGGGTCAAACCAGTTCTGAACGGGGCCGACCGTGCCACCTGTGCATCGGCAGTGTATCGGTCTCGTCTGTCGCCGACCGGTTGTCAGGCGGGGGGACCGTCCGAGCAGGTCACTCCGCCGGGTGTGGGGGCGTCGCCTCGTCGACGGTCAGAACCGCCTGTTCGGCCGTTCGGACTACCCGCTCTGTGACCGACCCGAGCAGGTACCGCTCGACGCCCTGCCGACCGCGGGTTCCCATCACGATCACGTCGACGTTGTTCTCCTCCGCGTATCCGACGATCTCCTCGTGGGCGGTGCCGCCGGTGATTCTCGTGACCGTCTCGACCCCCTCGGCCGCCGCCCGAGCCTCGAGTTCCTCGACGGCGTCTACCCCGACAGACTCGACGTCGTCTGCCGACTGCGGGTACTTTCCGTCTACCCTCTCGACGGTGCCGCTGTCGGTGACAAACAGGCCGTGGATGCGGGCGTCACAGAGCCCCGCGAGCGTCACCGCGTGGTCGATCGCCGCCTGTGCCGGCCCGCTCCCGTCCGTTGGCACCAGTATTTCTTTGTACACACATTACTGTACCGTTCTCACACTGAAAACCCTATCGGCTGGTGTAGCCGAGTAAACAGTCTCGTCGGTAGCCCGTTCTCGCACCCACGACGCTATACAGCCGCGGTTCACGGGACAGCCATCGGCCGGTTCGAGCAGACCAGAGCGGGCCGTTTGCGACCCTGTGATCGGCTTTTCGGCGGATTGTTCTCCACACGGAGACTCCATCGGCCCTCGGAGGAACCCCTCGGGCGGACATCGCCGCACGAGACCACCAGCACCACCGGAGTGAGGCGGTTCGACGCCGGAGCTGCCGGCGGCGTCAGTATTTCATAGTGTTGCAATTGATGCAAACTATTATACGGCTCCCGACCCTCGTATGGGTATGACGAGCGTGACAGACACGGCGGAACAGAATCGGGAGAGACGATGAGCGAGGGAACAGACACAGACCGGTTGGGGACGTTACTAGAGCGAACCGGCAGGGGTGCCGCGAACCACACGAGAGCTGTGCTGGTGATCGTGCTCCTGATCGTCGGTGTCGCGGCCGTCGGCGTGATGGGCGTCCAGATGAGTATGGGGATGGAGCTGTACCTGGAGGACGACTCGGACACCATCCAGAACTGGGACGAACTCCAGGAGGACTTCAACACCGGTAACGTCGTGTTCGCGGTTGTCGAGACGGGCGAGAACAGCGACATATTCGACCCGGAGGTGATCCGTTCGGTCGACGAGCTCACGGGGCAGTACCAGGCCGACGTGGACGCCGCCGCGACGGTGACGAGCTACACGCAGCTACTGGCACAGAACGGCGGGCTGCCGGAGACCCGCGAGCAGGCTGTTGCCGGGCTCGCGGCCGTCGAGAGTTCGGGGGAGACAAACGCACAGATTCTCGACAACCTCGTCCCGACATACGGTGAGGGCAACGACACGGCTATCGTCCAGCTACAGTACGGTAGCGCCGAGGTGCCGGACGGCCAGGACGACCTGTTCGGATTCATGCCGCCGAGCGAGAGCGAGGTCGTCGAGGACCAGATAAACGCCGTAACCGACTCGGTGAGTGTCCCCGACGGAACGGAGGTCACCATCACCGGCGGGCCGATCTTCGAGGAGGCCGCCTTCGGGCTGATGTTGCCCGAGATGATCACGTTGTTTGCCCTCGCGTTCGCCGTTATCCTGACGACAATGACACTGGTGATGCGTGGCCGACTCCGCAAGACCCGGCGGGTCGTTATCCCGCTCGTCACCACGCTCGTGGCCCTGTTCACCATGGTCGGGATGATGGGCGTGGTCGGGTTCAACTTCAACGCCATCATGCTTGGGGTGATGCCGGTGGCGCTGGGGCTGGGTATCGACTACGGGCTCCAGATACAGACCCGCTACGTCGAGGAGCGCACCGGTGGTCGTGGCCCGGTCGACGCGGCCGGTATCGCCGCACGGACCGCCGGTCGCTCACTCACGCTCGCCCTGGGGACCACCCTCGTCGGCTTGGGGTCGCTGCTCGCGGCCTCGGTCCCGCCGGTGCGACAGTTCGGGGTGACCGCCGCGTTCAGTGTTCTGATGTCGATGTTTCTCTCACTGACGCTGCTGATCGCGTTGCTGACTATCTTCGACGACGGCGACACGGAGACAACGTCGAGTGAGTCCGACGAGAGTAGCCCCGCCGGCGGTATCGAGCGTGTCGCCGGCGGCGTGGCGAGTGTCATCACCGCCCGCCCGCTCGCCGTCTTGCTCGTGTTCGGGCTCGTCATCGCCGGCGGGTTCGCCGCCTACCCGATGGTCCAGACACAGGACGACATGTTCGACTACTGGCCCGACATCGAGGAGAAAGACGACCTCGAGGAGCTCGAGGCGACGGTCGGGAGCCCCAACCTGTTGTACGTGGTCGTCGAGGGTGAGGACATCTACAACGACGCGGGCCAGCTTGCGGCGGTGAGTGAGTTCGAGGACGAGATCGGGCAGACAGACCACGTCGTCACGTCACTCTCGCCGGTGAGTGCCGTCGAGATGCAGGCTGCACAGCAGGGCGGTGAGGCGTCAGTCTCGACCGACCCCGACCGCCGCCAGCAGCAGTTCGACGCCCTCCGGCAGACCGACATCCCGCCGGTCGGGGCACAGCCGTTCGAGGAGACACCCGACAGACTCCTCGTACAGCTGTACGTCGAGGAACTCGAGGGAGACGAGGAAGAGGAGGTGATCGCGACAGCCGAGTCGACGGCTGCCGAGACACTCGACGGGATGGACGCCCGTATCAGCGGGAACATCGTCATCAACCGGAACGTCATCGAGAACGTCACCGCCGGGCTGACCCGGACCACGCTGTTGAGCTTCGGTGCCGGGCTGATATTCCTCGGTGTCGCGCTCCGGTCGGCCCGGGAGTCGCTCGTTCTCGTCGGATCGGTCGCGGCGAGCACGATGGCGCTCGTCGCCGGCGGGATGTTCCTGCTCGGCGTGCCATGGAACCCCCTGACGGTGACGACCGCCTCCATTGTCTTCGGTGTGGGTATCACGTACGGTATCCACGTCTACGAGCGGTTCCGCGAGGAACTGGCTGTCTCCGGGGCGTCACCGGAGGGGGCTATCGAGGCGGCGATCACCGCAAAGGCACGGCCGGTACTCGGCTCGGGTGCGACGACCATGTTCGGGTTCGGCGTGTTGCTCGTCTCGGAGTTCCCGGTGCTGTCGAACTTCGGACTCGCGATCGCACTCGCGATGGGGCTCGCGCTGCTCAGTGCGTTCATCTTCATGCCAGCGGTCGTCTTGCTGCTCACGCGGCTCGACCTCGTCCCGACAGGGATGCCACGGTCCGAGTCGGGGCCCGAGGCTCCGTCGCCGAGCGACGACTGAGCGGACAGCCCCCAGGTCGGGCGCCGGTAGACACGGACAGGGCAGAAAACAACCCCAGGGTTTAGTGTCTCCCCGACGGACCAGAACGTAACTTGATCCGCACGTGTCTGTCCGGGGTGGTCAAGGTGGCCCCGTCGAACACCGTCCTATCCGGGGTGGTCGAGGTGGCCCCGTCGAACACCGCTCTGCCCGCACAGCACAGTGAGACAGCCGTGGTGGGTTCGTGTCGACGTACAGATGAGTGAGACCGTACAGACAGCCGAGTCGGAGGCCTTGCTCGAGGTGGAGGAGCTCCGGACGGTGTTTCGAACGGGAAAGGAGACGATACACGCAGTCGACGGCGTGTCGTTCGACATCCACCCTGGTGAGACGGTCGGACTGGTCGGGGAGTCCGGGTCGGGAAAGTCGGTGACCGCCCGGTCGATTCTCGGCCTGGTCGACAGTCCGGGCCGTGTCGAGGACGGAGAGATACGGTTCCGGGGGGAGAATCTCGTGGAGACCGGCTGGGACGACCACCGCGGCGATATCGCCATCGTGTTCCAGGACCCGCTGAACTCTATCAACCCAGTGTACACGGTCGGAAATCAGATTCGCGAGGCGCTGCGTATCCACCAGGGGCTGACGGGGTCGGAGGCACGGGCCCGCGCGGTCGAGTTGCTCAGGTCGGTCGGTATCCCGGACGCCCCCCGGCGGGTCGACGAGTACCCACACCAGTTCTCCGGCGGGATGCAACAGCGGGCCGTTATCGCCATCGCGCTGGCCTGTGACCCCGACCTGCTGGTGTGTGACGAACCGACGACAGCACTCGACGTGACGATACAGGCACAGATACTCGACCTCCTCGAGACACTCCAGGCCGAGGAGGAGCTGGCGATCCTGTTTATCACCCACGATATGGGCGTCATCGAGGAGACAGCCGACCGTGTCAACGTTATCTACGCCGGGGAGGTTGTCGAGCGGGCCCCGACGGCAGAGCTGTTCGACAACCCACAGCACCCGTACACGCGGGCACTGCTCGAGAGCATCCCCGGCCGAACCGGCTCGGGGGAGTCACTACCGACAATAGAGGGCGAGGTCCCGACCCCGACGGGGCCAGCCGAGGACTGCCGGTTCGCGCCGCGGTGTCCCGCGGCGACGGCGGCCTGTTCGACGACTCACCCCGACGAGCTGTCGGTCGACGACGAGACCGACCACGAGGTGGCGTGTCTCATCCACGACGACCGCCACCCGGAGGTGTCGGACAGCTACGACCTGACCGGCGGGGACACCGCAAGCGGGGACACCACAGCGGGGTCGACCCCGGCGGCGGGGCCGACCCCCGGTGAGCCGCTACTCGAGATCCGGGACCTGCACACTCACTACGAGACCGGCTCGGTTCTGGACCCGGAACCCCCGGTTCGGGCAGTCGACGGTGTGTCGTTCGACATCAGGGAGGGGGAGATTCTCGGCCTCGTCGGGGAGTCCGGCTGTGGAAAGACCACCCTCGGCCGGACCCTGGCCGGACTCGAAACGGCGACCGAGGGGTCGGCACTCGCCGGTGACCGCGACGTGACCGACCTCTCGGGGAGTGCACTCAGGGAGTGGCAACGCACCGTCGGGTTCGTGTTTCAGGACCCCGAGGAGAGTCTGAACAACCGGATGACGGTCGGCCAGATAATAAAAGAGCCACTGGAGGCACACGACTGGGGAACGTCGACGGAGCGAGACGAGCGCGTGTTCGAGCTGCTCGACCAGGTTGGCCTGCTCGAAGAACACTTCTACCGGTATCCAAACCAGTTCTCCGGTGGACAGCGACAGCGGATCGGTATCGCCCGGGCGCTGTCACTGGAGCCGGAGTTTCTCATTCTCGACGAGCCGGTCAGTGCGTTAGACGTCTCGGTGCAGGCACGGGTGATAAATCTGCTCCAGGAGCTCCAGGAGACACTCGGCGTCACGATGCTGTTTATCGCCCACGACCTCTCTGTGGTCAGACACATCACGGACCGCGTCGCGGTGATGTATCTCGGTAATATAATGGAGATCGGCCCGACAGAGGCCGTGTTCGAGTCGCCGGCGAACCCGTACACACTGTCCCTGCTCTCGGCGATTCCGGGCTCGTCGAGTCCGGCACCGTCGGATCTGGAGCGCGTGTCGCTCCGCGGGTCACCGCCGAACCCGCGGTATCCACCCGAGGGCTGTCCGTTCGCGACCCGCTGTCCGGTCAAGCTCCGGCCGGAGGGAACAGCACAGCTCTCGCCGGCCGCCTGGGAGGCGATCGAGGCGTTTCGGGACCTCCTGAACCAGCGTGCCAGGCGGAGCGAGCCGATAACCCGCTCGTTGCTGCGCCGACTCGGCATCAGCTCCGACGGGCGGTCTATCGACGCCATCACGACCGAACTGTTCGAGGATGTCGAGTTGCCCCCCGACGTGGTGGAGACGATCACCGCGGCGACCGAGCAGGCAAGCACCGACCCCGGCGCCGCGGCAACACTACTCGCCGAGGAGTTCGGGTCCGTCTGTGACCACGACGGCCACGAGACCCACCCCGTCGGTGAGGAACGACGGAGCAGGTGTGTCCGCCACCGAACCGAGTATGAGGACCCCTCCGACGCGCTCCGCTGACCGCACAACAGGTCCGTCTCCGCGCCGTCTACA
>JAQCNM010000090.1 GCA_028275025.1 Halovenus sp. | reverse complement strand
GACGGAACCGCGAAAGGTGGTGGTGCCCTCGCCGCGGTCGACCAGACCGACTCGACGATCGCCTTTCTCGGCACCGGCGAGACGGTAAAAGACATCGAGCGGTTCGAGCCCTCCAGTTTCGTCTCCCGACTACTCGGGATGGGGGACCTGAAACAGCTCGCCGAGCGCGTCGAGCGCGCGATGGAAGAGACCCAAGACGAGGAGGAGGACTGGGACCCCGAGGAGATGCTGGAGGGTAATTTCACCCTCAAAGACATGCAGCGCCAGATGGACGCGATGAACCGGATGGGTCCACTCGGCCAGGTGATGGACATGATACCGGGGATGGGTGGCGGTCTGATGGACCAGCTCCCCGACAACGCGATGGACATGACCCAAGAACGGATGCAGAACTACGACATCATCATGGACTCGATGACCGAGGAGGAGCTCGAGAACCCCCGTGTCGTCGGTGCCAACCGGCTCAAGCGTATCGCCCGCGGCTCCGGAAAACCCGAGGAGCAGGTCCGGGAGCTGCTCGAACAACACAGAATGATGGGACGGGCGATAAAACAGTTCCAGGGGATGGGCGAAGGTGACATGGAACGGATGATGCAACAGATGCAGCAGGGCGGTGGCCCCGGTGGCGGCATGGGTGGGATGGGCGGCGGGGACAACCCGTTCAGCTGAGGACAGTCACCGAACCCCGGGCTCAGGTGTCGACAGGCGTGCCGTCCTCGGTCGGCGGCGCGACCTGGTTGATGAGCTCCTCGACACCGGGTTCCTCGACGCTGACCCGGACGGCGATGGTCCCGAGCTCCCCCGGGTCGTCGACGACGAAGTTGACCACGCCGACGAACGCGGCCTGTTTTTTCAGCCGAAACGAGACGCTGTCGCCGCGACGGTTCCGGAAGAACACACCCCGTGCGGTGTCGAGAATCTCCTGTCGGTGGAGTAGCTCGGAGAGGTGTTCGAGGTCGTGGACGGTGGCACGGAGTTCACCGTGTTCGAGCGTCGGCTCCGCGTCGGGAAAGATGGCCGCGATGGCGTCACTGACCCGTTCCTCGAGCTCCGTGTCGTACACCGGCGCGGTGACCTCCACGTCGACGACGTACGCCTCGCTCATCGGTCACCTCCGCCGTTGGTCAGGAGCCGCCGGACACGCCGGTGAAACGCCTCCAGCGACCCGGTGTTCTTCACGACGATGTCGGCACGCGCCATCGCCGCGTCCATGCCGAAGGCGAGTTCGCGCTCGTCACGCTCGGCCAGTGGCTCGCCACCCGCCTCGGTGTCGGCGTCGCGGCCACGCAGGTTCAGCCGCTCGGCACGCGTCTCGAACGGGGCCTCGATGCGGACGAGGGTGAACGCGTCACCGAACGCCGTCTCGAACCGCTCGACCTCCACGTCAGAGCGGATACCGTCGACGAGAACGGTGTCGTGTTCGTCGAGCGCCTCTGCTATCATCGGCAACGACGCCTCGGCGACCGCGGCCGGACCGTTCTCCTCGCGGAGTCGCTGTGCGATCTGCCCGTGGTGTGTCGCCGGGTCCAGGCCGCGGTCCCGACAGGCCTCGCGGATGACGTCGCCCATCGTCACGACCGGCACCCCGAGCTCTGTTGCGACCACGGCGGCCTCGCTCTTTCCACTCCCGGGGAGACCGACCGTTCCGACGACCGCCCGCTCGGCGTCTTGCTCCATCATCGTCACCTTCGCTCAGGCGGCGCATAAGGGCTGTGTTCGACCCGGCAGAGTCTGACCTGGCTAGATCCGTCAGTTTGTTCTGCTTCTACCCGCAACTGCCTGTCATGGAGCAGTGCCCGCGCTGTGGCGAGACCGTCGACCCCGGGGACGCGTACTGTTTCGAGTGTGGCACGGCACTCGGTGAGTCAGACACCGACGGGGGTCGACACACCGGCCGCGGCGGAGCCAGCCGCGGTCAGCAGGCCTCCCGACAGCGTGCACCGACGCGGGCGGAGCAGTCCGCTACCGGGGTCGAGAGCCTCACCACACTCTGGATTGCGGTCGGGCTGTCACTGCTCTCGGTGCTCGAAAACGGGGCGATAATCGTCTTTGCCGACGACCTGGTCGCGTTCATCGAGGACGAGGGGCTCGGGTTCGCCACGGACATCTCGGCCGAGACGATCATCGCACAGGGTGCGGTCGGCCTCGTCGTCGCACTCGGAGCGGTGGCGCTCTGTGCGTACTACTACAGGGCGGGTCGCCTCGACCGGCGGTTCTTCTGGGGGCTCGTCGCCATCGGTGTCGTCGGATTCTTCTTCGGCGGTGGACTCTCGGTCGTGTTGCTCGCCGTCGTCGGGGCGTACGGGCTCCTCGTCGTGCTCCGGCGCGACCGGTCCGACACCCAGCCCACCCGCGGTTTCGAGAGACGATGACGACCAGACGGGTCCCGGGCCTGAATCCGGTGGGCTGAAACCCGCGCCGCCGCTGTCGGAGGTATGGGAACGCCGCTCGCCGACCGCGCCGACCAGACCGCCGAGATCGTCGACCGCCTGCACGAGGAGTACCCCGACACGACCATCTCGCTGCGCTACTCCAACCGGCTCGAACTGCTGGTGGCTGTGATACTCTCCGCACAGTGTACCGACAAACGGGTAAACAGTGTGACCGCGGGGCTGTTCGAGACCTACCAGTCGCCCGCAGACTACGCGACGGCACCACAGGAGGAGCTGGCCGAGGCGCTGAACTCTGTTACGTACTACAACAACAAGGCGAGCTACATCCGGGAGAGCTGCCAGCGGCTGCTCGACGAGCACGACGGTGAGGTGCCCGACACGATGGCCGAACTCACAGACCTGCCCGGTGTGGGCCGCAAGACCGCGAACGTCGTGCTCCAGCACGGTCACGACGTTGTCGAGGGGGTGGTGGTCGACACACACGTCCAGCGCCAGACCCGACGGCTCGGTCTCACCGACAACAACCGCCCCGAGCGCATCGAGGAGGACCTGATGACGCTGGTCCCGTCCTCCGAGTGGCAGGCGCTCACACACCTGTTCATCAGCCACGGTCGCGAGGTCTGTACGGCCCGCAACCCCGACTGCGAGGCGTGTGTGCTTGCCGACATCTGCCCCTCGGAACGGGGTGACGCCGCCGTCGACCTGGCGAGTGGCGAGCGCTGGGACGAACGGTAGGGCCGTCTCCACCACCTTTTTGAGAGCAGTCCTGAAATGCGGTGTATGGTGACGGTCCGTGCGCCGGCGACGAGTGCGAATCTCGGTAGCGGGTTCGACGTCTTCGGGGTCGCACTCTCCCGACCGGCCGACATCGTCCGGGTCCAGAAGGCCACCGAGACCTCGATCGATGTAACCGGTGTCGGCCGACAGTTCATCCCCGAGGACCCCGAGGAGAACACCGTCGGTGCCGTCGCCGACGCGCTCGACGCGCCGGCACACATCGAGATCGACAAGGGTGTCCGGCCGGCCTCGGGGCTGGGTTCGTCTGCCGCCAGTGCTGCGGCGGCGGCGGTCGCCCTCGACGCGCTCTACGGACGCGGCTACAGCCGTGAGGAGCTCGTCCCGGTCGCCGCCGAGGGGGAGGCTGTCGTCTCCGGTGTTGCCCACGACGACAACGTCGCTCCGGCGCTGCTTGGTGGGTTCACCATCGCGACCAAACGGGGTGTCACCCGCGTCGACGCCGACGTCACCCTGGTGGTCTGTCTGCCGGATATCGTCGTCTCGACACGTGACGCCCGGACGGTGTTACCGGCGGATGCTTCGCTCGAAGCGCTCGTCGAGACGGTCGGTAACGCCGCCACGCTCGTCGCCGGGATGTGCCGTGACGACCCCGACCTGGTCGGGGCCGGGATGCGTGACTCCGTGGTGACACCCGCCCGGGCAGCGCTCGTCGAAGGGTACGACGCTGCCTGCACGGCCGCACGGGACGTGGGTGCCACCGGGGTCACCATCAGCGGCTCCGGCCCGGGTGTGCTCGCGGTCTGCCGGCCGGACACCCGACGGGTAGTGGCGTCGGCGATGGTCGATGCGTTCGACGGGCAGGGTGTCGACGCCCGGGCCTACCAGACACGTGTCGGCGACGGCGCAGAGATCCTCTAACAGCCTCGGGCCACCTCACCCGTGTTCACCACCGGTCCGTGACCGTCTCGAGTGTGCCGTCGAACGCCACCGGCCGTTCGACCATCGCCAGGTGGGCCGTCCGCGACGACAGCCACCTCGCAGTCTGGGAGCGCCTCGGCGAGCTACTCGTGGGGCCGTGGTGGGGAGGCTGTCGTGCCCACCGACAACCGTGGATGCCGGCAGATGTCTCTCCTCGAGTTGCTGGCGAACGTCGAACGTCTGACAGGTCGGACACTCCCGCCGGGTCACCTGCTTGCCTGCCGCGCCCAGTGCCGCCCTGGACCGTTCCCGGACCTGTTCGCCGGAGTCCTGAAGCAGGCGGCCACCCTGGTAGAGCCGTTCGACGAGTCCGTTGAACTCCTCGCACAACGGCCGGGCGAGCCGGTCGGCGGTCTCGGCCGTCGTGTGCGACGCTCTCCACAGTCGGTGTTCGACCCGACCACGCTCGAAACTGCGGGCCTGTCGACCGGCTCTGGCAACGAAACTGTTTCCCCGTATCGGGAAAAACAGCCGGTATGCACGTCAGTGGGCTCGGGCCGCCGCTCGTGACACCGTTCGACGCATCCGGTGACGTCGACCACGACCGCCTGCGCGAACTCGTCGCGTGGGTCGAGACGCGTGGTGTGGACTTTCTCGTTCCCTGTGGGTCGACGAGCGAGGCGGCGCTCCTGACCAGCCGTGAACGCACCCGGGTCGTCGAGACTGTCGTCGACGCGGCGTCTGTGCCGGTTGTTGCAGGAACCGGCCACCCAGGTCTGCGGGAGACACTCGCCTCGACCCGGGCGGCGGCCGACGCGGGGGCAGACGCCGCGCTCGTGGTCACGCCGTTCTACTACGACCACGACCAGCAGACACTCGCCGCCTACTACCGCGAGGTCGCCGACAGTGCACCGCTGCCGGTGTATCTCTACGCCGTGCCGGGCTACACCGGGGTCGACCTCGACCCCGACACTGTCGGTGCCCTCTCCGAACACCCGAACGTCGTCGGTCTAAAGGACTCCTCGGGGTCGCTCGGTGCGCTCACGCGGCACAACCGCCGGACAGACGAGGAGTTCAGCCTGCTGGCCGGGAGTGTGGATCTGCTCGCGAGCGGGCTGGCACTCGGTGCCGCCGGCGGCATACTCGCGGTTGCCAACCTCCGCCCGACAGTCGCGGCTGAGGTGGTCGCCGTCCACGACCGGGACCCGGACCGGGCACGGCGGCTCACAGCCGATATCGGGGAGCGACACGCGGCAGTGTTCGAACACGGTGTCTCCGGGCTGAAGTGGGCGATGCGCGAGCGCGGTGCGCCGGCGGGCTACCCCCGGTCACCGCACCGGCAACTCGACGACGGGACACGAGCCGCGCTCCGGGCGACACTCGACGATCTCGGCGAGCCACCGCTGTGAACTGCTCCCGCTCCGACAGTCTGCCTGTTTCCGTCTGTAGACCACGAGGGTCGACAGTCCGCCCGGACGACAGTGTCGGCCCGAGTGTGTCACTCGTCGAGTGCGTGCCAGGAGAGCCGGGGGTGCCGGGCGGCATCGACCTGGTCGATGCGGCGGGCGGCAGTTCGCCGTGGTGCCGACGCGACTGTCGTCTCGTCCTCGCCGGCGACCGCGTTGAACGCCGCGGCGAGCTGGTCGAGTGTTCGCCGGTTCTCACCCTCGGTCGGCTCGGTCATCAGCGCCTCCTCGACGGTCTCTGGCCACTTCGTCGTTGGCGGGTGGACACCGTAGTCGAGCATCCGCTTTGCCACGTCGGCGGCATCCTGTTCGCCCGCGCTGGCGACGAACTCGTGGTGGAACGGGCCAAACGGCACCTCGTAGTCGAGCTGTTCTGCTAGATAGTTCGCGTTCAGCACCGCCTTTGCACCCGCGTCGGCGAGCCCCTCGTCACCCAGCCGCGCGATGTACGCACCGGCCTTTACGAGCACCTGCCAGTTGCCCAGGAACCCGTGGACCTTCCCGATGGTCTGCTCGGGTTCGAACAGCTCGTACGCCGGTTCGCCCTCGCCGTCGACCGCACGAACCCGCGGTGCCGGCAGGAACGGTTCGAGCTTCTCGACCACTCCGACCGGACCGGCACCCGGGCCGCCGCCGCCGTGCGGGGTTGCGAACGTCTTGTGGACGTTGTAGTGCATGATGTCGAACCCCATATCCCCCGGCCGGGCCCGCCCGAGCAGGGCGTTGAGATTCGCCCCGTCGTAGTACAGCAGTCCGCCGGCCTCGTGGACCATCCTGGCGATATCGACGATGTCGCGCTCGAACAGGCCGAGCGTGTTCGGGTTCGTGAGCATCAACAGGGCGGTGTCGTCGCCGAGTGCACCCTCCAGGGCGTCTATGTCGACGCGGCCGTCGTCGCCGCTCGGGAGTTCGACGACGTCGAACCCGGCCAGTGCCGCGCTGGCGAAGTTTGTCCCGTGGGCACTGTCGGGAACGAGCACCTCCGACCGGTCCTCACCGTTCTCCTCGTGGTAGGCGCGTGTGATCATGGTGCCGGTGTACTCGCCGGCCGCGCCCGCGGGTGGCTGCAGTGTGACCCCGTCCATCCCGCCGATCTGTGCGAGGTAGTCCGACAGTTGTGCGAGCACCGCGAGTGTCCCCTGCATCGTCTCCGGGTCGCGGTCGGGGTGTATCGCCGCGTCGGGCAGCCCGGCGATATCCTCGGTGAACGAGGGGTTGTACTTCATCGTACACGAGCCAAGCGGGAACGGGCCGCTCTCGACGCCGTAGTTCATCTGTGACAGCCGCGTGTAGTGCCGTGACAGCTCCGGTTCGCTCAGTGCCGGCAGTTCGAGCGAGTCACGGGTCACCGCGTCGGGAAGCGGCGTCTCGACGTCGACCTCGCGGCTGCGCTTCTCCGAGAGCAGCGGCTCGTAGCGGTCGCCGTCGGTGTAACGGGCCTGGTCGTAGCCGTCGGCCCCCGGTGCTCCGCCGTTTCCCGGTTCGTCGTCGCTCATGCGACCACCTCCAGGGCGTCGACAAACTCGTCGACGGCGTCGGCGCTGGTCTCTGTCACACACACCTGCAGGTGGTCGTCGTCGAGTGCGTGGACGGCGAACCCGTGGTCGGCCAGGTCGGCGGCGACGGCCCGTGCAGGCTCGTCGGTCCGGGCGGCAAACTCACGAAAGTGGTGTCGGTCGTGTACTGGAGCCTCGACCCCCGGAACGTCGTCGACCCGCTCGGCGACCGCTCCGGTGCGGGTCACACAGTCGGTCGCCAGTTCGACCAACCCGTCGGGGCCGAGCGTGGCAGCGTGGATGGCGGCCCGGAGCGCCACCCAGGCCTGGTTCGTGCAGATGTTGCTCGTTGCCCGCTCCCGGCGGATGTGCTGTTCGCGAGTCTGCAGTGTGAGGGTGTACGCCCGACGACCGCTCTCGTCCTCGCCCGCACCGACCAGCCGGCCGGGAACCTGCCGGAGAAACGACTCCCGGGTCGCAAACAGGCCGAGCCCCATCCCGCCGGCGGCACCCAACCCCAGCGAGGCCGCGTCGCCGATGACGATATCCGCCCCGAGCGCCGCCGGTTCCTCCAGAACAGCGAGCGCGACCGGGTCCGACCCGAGACAAAACAGCGCGTCGTTTCCGGCGGCGACCCCGGCAACCGTCGGGAGTGACTCCTCGACGACACCACGGACCGTCGGGCTCTCGGCGTACACCAGTAGCACCTCCTCGTCGGCGATCTCGGCGAGCGTGGCAGTGTCGACGGCCCCGTCGTCCATCGGGTACGGTTCGACGGTCAGGTCGGTCCCGCTCGCGTAGTTCTCCAGCACGCGGCGCTTGCCGGCCTGCATCTGTGCGGGCACCAGCACGCGCGACCCCGAGGCGTCCCGGACCCGGGTGGCGAGGGTGGCGGCCTCGCCCAGTGCCGTCGCGGCGTCGTACAGCGAGCAGTTCGCCACCGGCAGACCGGTCAACTCGACCAGCATCGACTGGTACTCGAACAACGCCTGCAGGAACCCCTGTGCCACCTCGGGCTGGTACTGTGTGTACGAGGTGAGAAACTCCTGGCGATCGGCCAGGTGGTCGACTATCGACGGAACGTAGTGGTCGTAGTGACCCCGCCCGAGCAGTTCCACGATGTCGGTGTTCCGGCCGAGTGTGGTCTCGAACTCCGCCCGAACCCCCCGCTCGCTCCGGGCGCCGATATCGAACTGCCCGTCGAACCGGACCTGGTCCGGGATGTCGAACAGGTCCTCTTGACTGTCGACGCCGATAGCGTCGAGCATCTCGCGTGTCTCTGTCGGTGTGTGCGGCGCGTAGGGACTGTCTCCCATCTTTGCCACCGTTAACGACTGGACCCAGGAATACCTTCGGTTCCACCGCACGGCGAGACGGCGGGCGCACCGCTTTGCTGTCGTGAGCGGTCCCGGTGAGAACAGGAGCAAAGAACGGTTCGAAACCGGGAGTCGGAGCGCCGGGTCAGGCTGGCTCCACACGCCACGTGGTCGCACTCGTGTACGACCACTTCTCTATCTCGACCTCGGTGGCCGAATCCTTTAGTTTCACCATCAGGGCACCGATCTCCTTCGGTGAGAGACCGACCTCGTCCGCGATGAACTTGCTCTTGAAGTACATCTCTCCGTCCTCTGCCTTCTGCGCGAGGTACGCACGCAACCGGTCCTCCTTCGAGAGGTCCTCGTGGCTCTCGGCATCGAACGTCTCCTCGTCCTGCGTGGACTGTGTCGCGCTCATGGCTTATCTCGCCTGTATCTGTATCCCGGATAGGTATATAAACGCAGGATGCTTTCTATCCATTCGACCGGTTTCAGGGTGAAAAGATCCAAAAGGACATTTTACAAACGACTCTGAGGGCGTTAGACATTTTATACTGCACGCTGAACCGACGAGAGGGGTCAGTCACGACCACACCTCTCACCACACAGACACCGGCCGCCGGCGGGCATCTTCTGGTGTCTCCCGGACGTTGTTGCCGCTACTCTCCGGTCCGTGCGGGGTTTCTCAGACCGGGCGCGCAACCGGCCGCCCGACCGTCGGCGACACCACCGGCACAGACAACAGCCTCACCGTGCCGCGGCAACCTCGTCGAGCGCGTCGGGGTTCTCGATGCTGGAGAGGTCACCGAGCCCCTCTCCCTGGTAGACCGCCTGGATGAGTCGCCGGACAATCTTCCCGCTCTGTGTCTTCGGGAACTCGTCGACGAACAGCACCTCCCGCGGGCGAAACGGCTTGCCGAGCTCTGCGCCAACGTGTTCGCGCAACGTCGCCCGGAGACTGTCGGCCTCCTCGTAGCCGGGCTCCAGTTGGACGTACGAGACGATAGCGGTCCCGGTGGTCTCGTCCTCGGCCCCGACGGCGGCGGCGGCGTTGACCGCATCGTGGTCGATCAGGGCCCCTTCGACCTCGGCGGGTCCGACCTTCCGGCCCGCGACGTTGAGCACGTCGTCCGAGCGGCCGTGGAGAAACCAGAACCCGTCGGCGTCTTTCTGTGCCCAGTCACCGTGGTCCCAGGTGTCCTCGAACCGGCTCCAGTACTCCGCGAGGTACCGGTCGTCACCGCTCCACAGCGACTTGCTCATCGAGGGTGCCGAGGAGTTTGCCACCAGATACCCCCGTTCGTTGTCGTCGACGACCGACTCACCGTGGGCGTCGACGACGTCGACGTCCATCCCCAGGGCCGGACCGCCGAGTGTGCAGGGCTTGAGTCGGTGAGTCGGCAACGGTTGGAGAAAGCAACCGAATACCTCCGTTCCACCGGAGATGTTCATGATGGGCGTCTCGCCGTTGCCCACGTGTTCGTAGAACCACCGCCAGGACTCGGGGTCCCAGGGCTCGCCGGTCGACCCCAGCAGCCGCAGCGTCGAGAGGTCGTGCCCGTCGAGCCACTCTGTGCCGTGTTTCTGGAGCGAACGGATGGCTGTCGGCGAGATGCCGAACACGGTCAGCCCGTGACGGTCTATCATCTCCCAGTACCGGTCCGGTTCCGGGTAGTCGGGTGCCCCCTCGTACATGAACACAGTTCCACCGAACACGTGGTTGCCGATGAGCGTCCATGGCCCCATCATCCAGCCGATGTCCGATACCCAAAAGAATCGGTCTGCGGGCTTGTGGTCGAACGAGAAGTGTAGCTCCTTTGCCGGTTGTACCAGTCCGCCGGCGTGTGTGTGGACGATCCCCTTTGGCGCACCGGTCGTTCCGGAGGAGTACAGCAGCATCGACTCCTGGTTCGCGGGCAGTGACTTCGTCTCGTAGCTGTCCGACGCCCCGCCGACCGCCGTCGACCACCACTCGTCGCGCCCCTCCTGCCACGGGATGTCGGCACCGAGTCGGTCGTAGACGATGGTGTGTTCTACGTGTCCCGCCTCGGCGATTGCCTCGTCTGCGGCCCGCTTCAGGGTGATCTCGTCGCCACGGCGGTAGAACCCGTCGCCGGTGAAAAGCACCCGACACTCGGCGTCGGCGATGCGGGTCGCCGTGGCGTCGACACCGAACCCCGAGAATATCGGCACCGCGACCGCGCCGACTTTGAAACAGCCGTACAGGATGGAGACGACCTCGGGAACCATCGGCATGTACAGCCCGACGGTGTCGCCTGTCTCGATCCCCCGTGTCGCCAGGGCGTTCGCCACCCGGTTCGCCTGACGGTGGAGTTCGTGGTAGGTCACCTCCCGGACCACGCCGTTCTCGCCCTCCCAGATCGTCGCCACGCTGTTGCGTGCCGGCGCGTCCGGGGTGGCGTGTCTGTCGAGCACGTTGTGTGCGATGTTGAGTCTGCCCCCGACGTACCAGTCGGTGAACTGCGGGCCGTCGCTCGCGTCCCTGACAGTGTCGTACGGTTCGTCGAACTCGAGTCCGAGGTGGTCGACGACGGTGTCCCAGAACCAGTCCAGCCCCGAGGCGTCGACACCCTCGACAGCCGTCACCGACCGTCTGTGGAGTTGCTCGAAGTCGTCGATGCCGTACTCTTGCATGAACGCGTGAACGTTACTCCCCTCGACGAACGTCTCGTCTGGCTCGTGGACGACCTCGCCTCTCTCCCCGAGTGTCTGTGTCATAGATAGACAGAGGCAGACCACCAGTAAAGTAGTTACGTGGCCTGGGTCTCCGACGCGGGTGCCAGCCCCACGACGCCGGCCCCGCCGCCGGTTCCGGAACGTTTTTATCTGTCTTGGGTAGTAGTGTGAACCGTAGCGCGCTGGTGGTGTAGTGGTATCACAGGACCCTGCCACGGTCCTAACCCGAGTTCAAATCTCGGCCAGCGCAGTTCCACGTAGCGGACCTCTACCGGCTGTTTTTCCCTTCCAACTCAGATCACTGCTTGTCCACCGACTCGACAAGCCGACCTGACACCACACGATTTTGAGCGAGCCACTCAGTTCAACACCCCCTCGCTTGTCCGGCCGACCCCCGAGATTGGCCTGCGGCCAATCGAAATCAAACGCTCAAAACTCTCGTGGGTCTCTCCCGAGTTTGAACACACCCACGCAACTTCCGACCAACGACAGAATGGGGCAAACACAAGATAGTAGAGGCGGTTATAACCTGCTTGAAACACCATAGCACAGACATAATTCTTACTGAGACAATCTTCAATTGCCGTTGACGCGATACGGCACACTTCCCATCCCCCACACACGTCTCCCACCCCCACTCCGTTTTTGAACAGGCTGCTAACACAGTCACAGGCGACCCGAACAGTAAGCCGGGTTGACAGCGGTCACCGCAACTGTCACAACAGAACGTTTACTATCTGGCGGCACACTCGGCGTCTGTCCCCGGCGTCGTGGGTGTCGACCTACTCTCCGAGACGCTCGCGGTTGATGTGGACACCGGTTGGCGCGACGATAATCTGGTCGTCGTCTTTCTGTGCGATGTCGCCGTCGACCTCTTTGACGACCTGCTGGAGTTCGTCGATGATGTGCTCCATCGTCCGGTCCTGTGTGCTGTGTCGGGTCAC
>JAQCNM010000088.1 GCA_028275025.1 Halovenus sp. | reverse complement strand
GCGTCCGCGACCATGTTCGCCGCGGCGACTGTGCCCTGCTCCTTTGCGGAGCCCCACGCGCCGTTCTGGGCGTAGTCCCCGACGAGCGTGTCGTAGTACCGGGTGATGTCGCCGGCGGCGTAGATATCCTCGACGGTGGTCTGCATGTGCTCGTCGACGACGACGCCGTCGTCGCGCTCGATACCGGTGCCGTCGAGCCACTCGGTGTTGAAATCGAGCCCGATAGCGACCCCGCAGAACTCACCCTCGAAGCGCTCACCGTTCTGGTCGACCGCCGCCTCGAGGTGGCCCTCGTCGTCGACCTCGAACTGGTCTACCCCCGAGTCGAACACCGGGGTGACCCCCTTTTCGGCCAGTGCGTCGTGGACAATCTCGGCACCGTCGAGCGAGAGCGCGTACCGCCACCAGCGGTTCCCCCGCATCAGATAGTGTGCGTCGACCTCCTGTGCGGCACACACCGCCGCGAGGTCGATGCCGAGCAGCCCCGCCCCGACAACGACCCCGGTGTCGGCCTCGGCCGCGTGCTCGCGGATGGCCCGGGCGTCCTGGAACGTCCAGAAGTGGTGGACCCCGTCGGCGTCACTGTGTTCGACAGGGAGCTGTGTCGGCGTGCCACCCGTCGCGACGAGGAGCTTGTCGTACGCGTAACTGTCACCGGTGTGGGTGTGAATCTCGTGGGCATCGGGGTCGACCGCTGTCACGTACGTGTTCAACTCCAGGTCGATATCCCGCTCGGCGTACCATCCAGGGTCGTGGATGGAGATCGGTGCCTCCGGGAGCCTCCCTTTCGCGAACTCCTTTATGAGTATGCGGTTGTAAAGTGTCTCCCCCTCGTCGGTAATAACCGTGACGTCCGCGTCGGGGTCGGTCTCGCGGATCGTCTCGGCCGCTGAACTCCCCGCGATACCGTCGCCGACAATGACGTGGGACGTACCCATGTACACAGATACGGCCCGTGCCTAATGTGGATTGCTATCTGAACGGCGAGATACCGCTCCTGGGGCGGGTCGTCTATCGGTAGCACCCGAGCGAGGCTGTCGGCAGCCACCGGTCGAATCCGCAACACCGATTACCCCGTTGGCGGTAAGATATGCCGATGGCACTCAGCGAGGAGGCCCGGGAGCGACTGGCCGACATTGTCGAGCTACAGCCGACAAAAAACGCCACCCTCCAGGACCAGTGGGGTCTCGACAGCGGCAGCGAGGTCCACCAGTACCTCGAGTCTGCGCTCGGCGAGTACTACTACCGGAACGCGGACAGTCTCATCTGTGCGACACCGCAGGCCGAGGCACTCCTCGGGGACGGTGTCGAGACCGGAACACTGCGGGTTGCGGGTGAGAGACTCGACCGCGCGGTGGTTGCGGCTCTGTCCGACCCGGACGAGCGCCCCCGGAGCGTGGTGGCGACGCTCCACGCCGTTCGCGAGTCCGGCCGCGACCCCGGGGTGGACGCGGTTCGCTCCTCGCTGCATCGGCTCGTAGAGCGCGGTGTGGCAGAGCGTGTCGAGCAAACGGTCCCGACGTTCCGTCTTACCCACGAGCGCGACCAG
>JAQCNM010000087.1 GCA_028275025.1 Halovenus sp. | reverse complement strand
ACCCCAGGGAGTGATTACTGTTTTAATGAGCGACACGACAGAGGTGATACGGCTGTTCGGTGGCCCGGGAAGCGGAAAGACAACGGCACTGCTGGACCGGGTCGAGCAGTTGCTCACCGAGGACGATGTCGACGTGCGGGACGTGCTGGTCGTCTCGTACACGCGTGCAGCCGCCGCAGAGGTGCGCGAACGGTTGGCCGAGCGGCTGGACACGACGCCACGAGCGCTGCGCGGAAACGTCTGCACGATGCACGCAAAGGCCTACGACCTGTTGAACCTCTCACGCAGCGATGTCGTCGGGGACTCGGACAAAGAGTCGTTCTGTGACGACTACGGGATAGAGTTCGAAGGTGAGTACGAGGGGTCGCGTCGCCGGTCGGCCCGCTCGACCGCGCTCGGCAACAAGGTCATCTCGACGAGCCAGTGGCTCCAGCGCACCGACCGCGAGGTGGCAGACTGGTACGATGTCCCGTTCCAGTGGAACGAAGAGGAGGTCCGGCTCCCGCCGGAGATCGACGAGCGCGCACAGACCGGGAACAAGTACACACCCACCTGGCCGAGTGACGACGACCGACTCGACATCCCGGAGGCGATCCGGGCCTGGCGGGCCTGGAAGGGCAACCACGACGTCATCGGGTTCGCAGACATGCTCGAACGGGTAGAGCAACGCTCGTTGCTTCCGGACGTCGAGTACCTGGTCATCGACGAGTTTCAGGACATCACGACCCTACAGTACGGTGTCTACGAGGAGTGGCGCCCCCACATGACGCGGGTTCTCATCGCCGGTGACGACGACCAGGTTGTGTACGCCTGGCAGGGGGCCGATCCGGACCTTCTGCTCGACGAGCCGGTGGACAACGACAACGTGTTGCCAAACTCATACCGGCTCCCCTCGCGCATCCTGAACGTGGTCAACCAGGAGATAAGCCACATCGACAAGCGTCAGGAAAAGAACCTGGAGCCACGCACAGAGGGTGGCCACGTCGAGGCGATGCGGGGCCGGTCGATGCTCGACGTGACCCGCGAGGTTCGTCGCACTGTCGAGGAGACCGACGAGACCGTGATGGTGCTGTTCCGGGCCCGGTACCAGCTGTTCCAGTTTATCGACGAGTTTATCGACCAGGGGATCCCGTTCAACTGCCTGACCGACCAGCGGATGTGGACCGACCGGCTCACCCACTACATCGACGCCATCGAGGCGATAGACGCCGACGAGCCGATGAACGGGCTACAGGCACGCCGGCTCGCCGACATGCTCGCAGACTCCGCGTTCGGAACCGGTGACCGGGACGAGCTGTTTGCCGAGCTCGACGACATGGAGGAGGCCGCCGACACCGACGACATCACCGAGCTGTCGGTCGAACCGGCGCTCGTGCGCGAACACGCCCCGTTCGTACCCAACCCACCCGAGGCCGCCGACATGCTCCGGAAGGTCACCAGCTTCCAGGAACGCAGTGTCAGGGCGTACTTTGCGAGCACGTACCGTGGGATGGACAGTGACCGGGTGCGTGTCGGCACGATCCACTCCGCAAAGGGCCGCGAGGCCGACCACGTGTTCGTCGCGACGGACCTCACCGAGAAAGTCGTCGAACAGATGGCGGCCGCCGTCGAACAGGGGGACGAGACAGTGCCGGACGGTCGTGAACTCACGAAGCGGACCAGCCCGGTCCCGATGGTGACCAACAACGAGCGCCGGGTGTTCTACGTCGGGATGTCGCGTGCCCGCCGACGGCTGGTCCTGATGGAACAGCTCATCGACGGTGCTCCGACACTCCCCATCGACGTGTTGTTGCACAACAAACCGACCGACGCGACACTCGAGGAGCTGTTGATGGAAGCAAAGACACCGGTCGCACAGTAGCTACAACGAGACCAGGCGGGGCAGTTCCTCGCCGGGACAGCGCGGGTCGCGGTCGCTGTACCCTTTTCGTCCGATCGCATCCTCACTCAGCACGCTGTAGGTCATCAACCGCGCGTCCTCGGCAGTTTCGAACCGCTCACCCGGCAACCGCCCGAGCACCTCCCCCAGGGTCACCACACCCCCTGGCAGTTCGAGCTCTGTCTCGCCATGTGCCTCGATGAGCTCCGCTGTTGTTGTCGGAAAGGTGTGCTCCGCACAGCAGCTTTCAATCGTGCGTGTCGGGCGCATACCCGAGCTACGACGGTATCCCTCATAAACGTTCAGTATGGACTGTGGGAGGACCTACTAGGATGTGTTAGGTCGGGTGGTCGACTCACCGGAGACGGACCGGCAGGCTGAAGCGGCGGGCGACGCAGTTACAGCCATGGTCGCCGCGGATTTACACGTACACACGACGAACTCAGACGGAACGCTGACCCTGTCGACACTGCCGGATGCGGCCGAGAGGGCGGGGGTAGAGACGGTCGCTATCACCGACCACGACCGGATGCACCCGGAGCTGTCGGAGCCGGTGACAGAGATCGACGGGCTAGAGCTGATCCACGGTATCGAGCTCCGCGTCGCCCCCGAGGGCGAGCGTGTCGACCTGCTCGGATACGGGGTCAGACGAACAGAGGGGCTGACCGACCTCGTGACGGGGCTCCAGGAGAACCGCATCGAGCGGGCCCGCAAGATCGTCAGCCGCGTCGAGGACCGTCTCGGGGTCGACCTGGACGTGACGTTCGAGCCCGGGGTGGGCCGGCCACACATCGCGCGGGCGATCGCGGACAGCGACCACGAGTACGGCTACGGCGAGGCCTTCGAGCGGCTCATCGGGGACGGGTGTCCCTGCTACGTCGCCCGCGATATCCCCTCCTTCGAGACGGGGGTCGAGCGGTTGCGGGCGGCCTGTGACGTGGTCGGGCTGGCACACCCGCTCCGGTACGACGACCCCGCCGCCGCGCTCGCGCTGACCAAACAGCTCGACGCGGTCGAGTTGCACTACCCGTACGGTCGGCCGGTCGACACCAGTCCAGTCCGTAAGGCTACAGACCGGCACAATCTGCTCGTGACCGGCGGCACAGACGCCCACGAGGAGACAGTCGGTGTCGAGGGGCTCGACAGCGAGGCGTTCAGTGCGGTCCGCGCACGCATCGGATAACCCACCGGGCCGAACGCGCCGTCGGCCGGTAAGACCGGTCTGCGTTCTCGTGGACGGTCGACCGGAGCGAAACCGGCGGTCGTGTCGGAGGGTTCATTTGGGGAGGACCCATACAGTAGAGTATGGAGTGTCACTACTGCGATGCGGACGCAGACGTTGTCGTCGAGAAAAACGGCGTCCATGTCGGGGTCTGCGAGAACCACTTTCGCGAACAGATGGAGCAGCTCGCGGACTCGGAGATTCTCGAGGAGATCGAGGACCAACTCAACGTCGACCGCCACGAGTGAGCGTTCCCGAGAGCTCACAGACCACACATCCGTCGGACCGACTGTCCGGACGCCGACCGTCGCGCGCACCCCGTTTTCTGACACTCCACACCACTCTCCTCCCGAGAGACACTGACTCGGCACTGTCTGGTGAGCAAAGAGCCAGGCGACGCGTTCAGCCGTCCCGGGCCGGAGTGGGTTCGGACACCCGGCGGACGTAGTTCGTGAAGTTCTCGAACAGGACCTTTGTCTCACAGGCTGTCGCGTAGCTGTCGGAGTCGATACCGTCGAGCACCCGGCGTCTGAACGCCGCCTCCACACTGCTCTTCCGGCGGGTCACCCGGGCTGCGGACTCCATATCGTACTCGGGGTGGAACTGGACGCCGAAAACCGAGTCCCGGCGGAACCCCTGAACACCACGGTCGTTGTCGGCGATGAGCGTCGCGTCCGGTGGGAGGCTGGTGACGGTATCGGAGTGAGTGGTGAAAGCGGTGAACGTGGGGTCCAGCCCCGCGAGCAGTGTTGAGCCCTCACGGCGTCTGACCTGTCGGTAACCGAGTTCGTACTCCCCCATCGCCTCGACGGTCCCGCCGAGCAGGTCTGCGAGCAGTTGGTGGCCGAAACAGACCCCGAGTGCCGGCAGTCCCCGGTCGACCGCCTCGGCGACGTACGCCCGGAGCGCGTCGATCCAGCGCTCGTCCCAGTAGACCGACGCGCTCGATCCGGTGACGAGAACCGCGTCGAACACGAACGTCTCCGGTAGTTCGCCCGACGTGGCCTCGAACTCCGCGAGGTTAGCGTCGACCTCGCGACGGAAGTTCTGGCGTGTCGGCCCCGGGTCGTGGGAGGCGTTCAGAACTGCGATACGCGGTCGCATCGGTGTCGATACACACCGGATCCTGATAATCGTGGCGACCGGGCAGTCGCTGGCCGGTTGTGGTGTGTCAGTCCGGTTTCCGCGGAGCAGTGTTGGTCTGTGACGGGCCCCGGCGAGTGGACACGACAGAGAAAAGATCCAAGCGGTGTCTCAGGGGAAGTGCAGCGATAGTCAGTCGGCGGTCGCGAGTTCGCTCCCACGGTGCTCGCTCTCGTCCGGTGTATCGGCTGTTGCCGAGTCACGGGTTCGGGCGAGCTGTCGCACGGTGACGGCCCCGGCAAACAGGGTCATCGCCGCCAGCGCGACCACCGGTCCGGTCACGACGGTCAGTGCCACCGCAGCCAGTACCGCCGCACCCAGTGTTCCTGTCATTACTCGGTTCCTGATATGCTCCCGTTGCGTCGCGTTCGTACGATAACGGCTGTCTCCTGTCATATCTCTCTGTAAGGGCTACACCCGTATAAGTGTAATCTGAAGGATGTTTCAGTAGGCGTATTTACTGAAACTGAGTTCAGTAAGGGGTCGATTGCCCGGGAGAGAGCGGGTGACAGTCAGAAGCGCCGACCGTCGTCTACCGCGGTCGAGAGTCGTGCTCTCGCTCGGCGGCCGTCACGACGGTCGACCCGCTGTCGGGTGACCGCAGTTCGACGGCGTGGTGTGTGTGTCGAGCGTGTGTCCGGGCGAACCGGTTGGCCGGCCGCTCGGTGAGAAACGGCTCCGTCTCGGGACACTGTTGACAGTCGGCCACCCACGGGGTGATGTCGTCGGGGTAGTGGCCGGTGTGTCGGTGGTGGTCGAGAGCAAACTGTTCGACGGCCCGGTTACCGACCTGGAGTTCGTCGAGTTCGTACGCGAGGTTCCAGCGACAGTCACACCGCGAGCAGGTCAGCGTCGGATACTCGTCGGGGGTTGACTCGTCGGACACAGCTCAACTTGGGTCGGTCGTTGCTTGAGACTGTCGGAGAACTGGAGGACACCTGTCGGCGGTGAGCAGACAGAGGACGCTATCCGACGGAAACAGACCGGCCGTGGAGTACGGACTGTCGTTGTCTGTGAGCGGGCGTCTACGGCGCTTCGAGGCGTACGTCCTCGACGCGGTGGATGTTCTCGCCGATCGTCGCTCCGTCACAGTCTGGGTTCGGGCAGTGGAAGTGCCAGCCGTCGTCGGTTGCCTCGCTCTCGGCAAAGCGCTCGCCGCACGCATCACAGAACAGTTCGCCGGCGGCGCAGTTGTCTCGATGGAGTTCGAGTTCGAGTTCAGAGCTGAATGTCCGTTTGCAGTTCCGACAAGTGTGCATACCTGGTGTTCGATATACACCGTTAAAATACCACCGGTCACCACCGTCCGTGCCGGAGTCACGAGGGCCGCTCTCGCGCCGACAGACGGTCGGTAGTGACCGGTGGCGGGGGTATCGACGCCGGGAGCGAACCGAACGGGCCACGGGTGAGACACGGGCGGTGCGACGCCGAACGGGGGGATGCTCAGGCGTACCCTCTGACGACGTTGAGAATCTCGTCGAG
>JAQCNM010000068.1 GCA_028275025.1 Halovenus sp. | reverse complement strand
ACGGTCGTCGAGGACGAGGACGCGACGACGGAGGAGCTCGAGTCGGCAACAGAGACGCTCTCGGAGCATCTTCAGGAGATCGGCAAGCAGATGTACCAGCAGGCTGGTGAGGGTGCCGGCGCAGGTGCCGCCGGAGCGGGTGCCGCCGGTGCGGGTGCCGGTGCTGGTCCTGGTCCGGGTCCCGGCGCGGGTGCCGGGGCGGCCGGCGGAGCGGCGAGCGCAGGCGAGGAGTACGTCGACGCCGACTTCGAGGATATCGAGGAAGACATCGACGAGAACGAGGAGTGACGCCCGGGCACGGCGTCTGCAGGCGCTGAGACAAAGGACCAGACTTTTGTAGCTCTCCCGTCGAGTGGGAGGAGATGAACGACAAGACAGCACAGCTCAGAGATATTTTCATGGACGTAGCCGACGAGGAGACGGTGACAGAGACACAGCAGGAGGGGCACGGGTCACTGGCCACGGACGAAGGGTCGGTCGACGACCGGTTGCGGTCGGTTATCGAGCGGCTGCGCGGGAAGTTCGACCTGCAGACCGAACTCGACGTGGACAGACTCTGCCGGCTGGTGCGGGAGTTCTACGGTGGTGCCGACGACGAGGAGATCGCCGCGACACTCGACACGACGGAGCGGGCGGTGTTCCGGGCCCGGATGGACCTGCATCTCGTTCGGGACGCGGAGCTTCCCGGACCGGCACTCGAGGCTGCGATACGTGACGCCGACGACGCGGCCACAGACCGGCTCGCAGCCGAGTTCGACGTCCCGACGGAACGGGTCGAGCGGGCGAGTGCGGCCGTGGCGGCGCTCCGTCGGTCACGCCGTGTCAGCCAGCAGTTCCGCACCCAGTTCGAGGAGGCGCTCACCGACGCAGACCTCGCCGTACAGTTCACCGCCGACGCACACGAGGACGGTCTTGAGGAGGCAACCGAGGGCGCGGAAGTCGATGTCGAGCTCTGAGCGATGGCCGACACAGACCGCGACCGGCTCGACCGCGCCCTGCCGGCCGGTGCACGGACCGTTTTGCTCGCCGGCCCGCCGACCGACCGGATGCGGTCGTTGTGTGGGGCGATGCACCGCGCCGACGCGGGAACGGCGCTGCTGATTGTCACCTACACGCGGGAGCCAGCGGACTATCTCGACGCACTCGACGGCTCCCCTGGCGATATCACCGTCGTCACCGTCGGGGACGCGGCACCACAGACCGACGACTCACCGGTGACGACACGTCACGTCGAGGCGCCCGCCGACCTGACACAGCTCGGTATCGAGATCGACGCCGTACTCGAAGCTCACGACCGGGTGAGTCTCTGTCTCGACTCGCTGACGACGACGCTGCAGTACGCCGACTACACCGACGTCTACGAGTTTCTGCACGCCACCACAGGCCGGTTACGTGCCGCGGGTGCACGAACACACGTCCACCTCAACCCGCTCGCCCACGACGAGCAGGTGCTCACCGGTCTCGCGACGCTGTTCGACGCTCGGGTCGACCTGTCTGCCGGTGCACTCTCGGTCGACGCCCGGCCGCTGACCGGGCGAAACGTTTAATCCCTCGGTCCGCTCACACGAGCGTGTGTTGTTGCTCATCGCACACTCGCGGCGGGCACGACAGTCGCTCCGGAACGTCTGCCGGGCACACGAGGAGACTGTCGTTCAGCAGTTCGGTCGCGTCGCACTGCTCGCCGAGACGGAGTTCGGCGCGTTCCAGGCGTTGCGCCTGCGCGAGAAACACGCCGACGCCATCCAGGTGGAGCGAACCGAGCCGTTCAACGAGTTCGAGACTGTGCGGCCGGCGGTTCGCGAGGCCGCCACCGCCTACGAGGCACGGGACAGCCCGGCGGTGCCGTACGAGCGGTTCGCGAGTGGCACCAGTCTGCTCGACCCGGCGGTGATGCGAGACTCCGAGCTATGAGCCGCCGGGTCCGGTGTCGGGTCGGTGACGTCGTCAGGTGTGGCCGGGTCGTCCATCTTCCGGGCCGGGTCGAACCGACGGTCGTCGCTCGGGCAGTTCGGGGGTCGCCTGCCCCCACTGACCGGGTCGCGGTGACGAACGCTCGGCCGGGGCCGGTGCACGAGTACGTCGGCTGTATCCGCCCGGAGATGGGGCTGCAGACACGAACGGCACTCGCGGTAGCCGCCCGGAGTCTGGGTCACGAGACCCCACACGACCCGGCACTCACCTCGGCCCGGGAGGCGCTCGCGGCGCTTTGTTCCGAGACAACGACGACCCACGAGAGCCGCGCCGAGTGCCGCCGTGTGGCAGCCAGTGCCACCGACAGAACAGAGCAGTTGCGCGAGGCAGTCGCGGCGGCGCGTGGCCGGTTGCAGGCCCGCCGAGAGCAGGGGCTCGACCCGACACCGGCAGTCGAGACACTCGCAGACGCCATCGAACGGCTCTCCGAGGCCGAGACGAGCGCCGTAGCGGCCCGTCAACGACTCGACACCGTCCGGAAGCAGACCCGCGACCGCCGTGACACACAGCGAGAGCGGTTCCGTCTCGAGGACCGGGTAGCGAATCTCGAACGCCAGGCCCGGGCGTACCTTCGCGAACAGGTCCGTGACCGGTACGCCGCGGCCGTCGACGCGGTGCCGGGTGTCGAGGCTGGTGGAGAGTCGTTCGGGGCCGCCCCGGTCGCGAAGGCGCTCGCGGTGGCCCGTGTCGCCGACCTGTCTGCGCCGGTCGTCCTCGCCTGTGACCAGTTCGAGCGACCCGAAGCCGCCGCCGACTGGCTCGAGACACCGGTCATCCGGCTGTGACCTCCCTGTCGGCGGATACCGAGCGCCGCCCGGGAGCCGACAGTCTCCCCCCGAGTACGAGCAGTCCGGCTCCGAACAGGAGTGTCCCAGTCGCCAGTACACCGGCGGGAGAGCCCGGTGAGAGCCGGTCGACTCTGTCTCCCGGTCAGAGCGAAAAGCCGACCTCGGGTCGTTGCGAGACGCCCCGCGTTTCGGCTCTTTTGTCGTGCACGGCTACATTTAACTCAGATGCCGTGACCAGACACGCCATGGCTACGCTCGACTGGCAGTTCACGGACGCCGGCGACGCGACGCTCGTCGAGTTGGTCGTGACGAGCGACACCGACACGGGTATCGAGCTCACGAGCAACCTCACGCCCGTCTGGCCGCCGCGACGACACAGCAGGCCGGCGGCGGGCTGGAACGAGAACGGCTACGAGGGGAGTGTCACGGCCGAGACACCGCTGGTACTCGGGTACGCTTCCCCGGCCGACCCGGTGGAGCCACCGGCGACAGTCGCCGCGACCGGTCCGGTTTCCAACGGGCGAGACGGGTCGCCGACGCCGGAGGAACTGGTCCGCTCACTCGGTGAGGCCGGTCCACCCCGGGACGCCGTTCCCACGCCGACGGCACCCTCGACCGGGGCCGACTGGCCGTCTACTACCCTCCCGTCGGAGGAGTCCGGCCCCGACGACACCGGGGTGAGTGACCACAGGGCCGAGCGGTCCGGCCCCGAAGACGGTATGGGAGTCACGGAGGGGGATCGCGCGACAGCCGATGCCCCGCCCGCACCGGCGGTCGACCCCTGGTTCGACGCCCTCGAACGGCGTCTCGACGCCGCCGAACGGCTCGGGGCGGTCGAGACGGCAGACGAGGCACGGGCGGCAGTCGACGCGGTCGGGGGTATCGACGCGGTGCGTCGGCTGTGTGCACGTCTGGACGCCGACAGGACGCGGTGTGACCGCCTCGCCGGAGTCGACGACCGTCTCGACGCGGTCGAGGTGCCACTCTCGGCGCTCGAACGGCTCGTATGAGGCTGACGGTCACAGCGGGCAAGGGTGGTGTCGGCAAGACGACCGTCGCGTACAACCTCGCGGCAGAGCTAGACGCGGTGGCCGTCGACGCCGACCTCGGGATGGCGGACCTCCCCTCGGCCAGGGGGCCGGACCTGCACGACGTGCTCGCGGGGCGAGCGTCGGCGGTCGAGGCGGTCCGGGAGGGCGGTCCCGTCGCCGTGCTCCCCTGTGGACGGTCACTCGCGGGGGTCCGGGCGGCCGACCCCGCGGCGCTGGTTGACGCGGTCCGGGCCGTCGAGCGGGAGTACGGCCGGGTGGTCGTCGATGCACCCGCCGGGATGCACAGTGACGCGGCGGTGGCGCTCCTGGCAGGTCAGGCTGCGGTGGTGGTGACACGGCCCTCACGTGCGGCACTCGCCGGTGCGCTCCGGACACGGGAACTCGCTCGCGCGGTCGGTACGCCCCTCGCACGTGTCGTGTTGAACCGCGCCGGGCGTGACAGCCACGACCGACTCGCGTCCGCTCTCGGTGCGCCCGTCACCGCCGTTCCCGAGTCAGACTGTCTGGCCGAGGCACACCGTGCTGGACAGCCGGTTCGTGCGGTCGCGCCCGGGTCGACCGCGAGCGAGCGGTTCACCGCTCTGGCCAGTGCCGTCGAGACCGTCCTCCGAGAGAGCAGTTCGGGCTCTCTGCCACAGTCCGGCCCGTAGCCCGCAAAGTATATCTGTTGCATCTCGGTCTAGTCGAGTAATGAGTACCCGTGTTGTCGACCGTATCGACGGCTGGGACGACCGCCAGTTCGCCGACGGGCTCCACGGGCTGGCACGCCTCCTGAACCGTGAGTTCTCCGGGGTAGTGCGTGCCGGTGGGATGGAGCTGTTTCTCACGCAAGGTGCCGCCGTTTCCGTTCGTGGTGGTGCCGTCGACGAGTTCGAGGGCCTGTCCGGAACCGCCTACGAGGCGCCGTCGCCGGCACTCCCGTTGCTCGCCGTGATGCAGATGCGGAGTGAGACCGTTCGCGAGGAGTTCTACACCGAGCGAACAGCCCTCTCCGAGGTCCACCAGACACTCTCAGAGGGCGGGTTCACCGGGTACGTCGAACTCTCCGAGAACGTCCTCAGCGGGGACTACTATCTGGTGTATCACGGCGGCGAGTCGATGCCGGTCGCCTTTGTCGGCCAGTCGGCAAAGCTCCTCACCGGCGACCGGGCCCTCGAGACGGCCGCCGACGAGGTGGGGCTCTACGAGGTCCGTCCGGTACCGGTCGAACCGCTCGACCTGCCGCGCCCGGAACCCGAGAGAGCGGCCGACTCACCGAGCCCCGAGAGACCGGCAGACACCGACGACACGCACCACACCGTACCGTCTGTCGACCCGGCACGAACCAGTGACGAGACTGCTTCCCAGGCGACAGACGAGGAGCCCGAACCTGGAACCT
>JAQCNM010000058.1 GCA_028275025.1 Halovenus sp. | reverse complement strand
TCGTGTTGCCCGTCGTCGGTGGCGAGAGCGAACCCGTCCTCGGCCGTCGAGACGTCTGTCACCTCGACAGCCTGTTGCCGTGTCACGCCGAAACTGTCGACCTGTGTCCGCAGGGTCTCGAGATACGCCGTTCCGTCGACCGACCCGATTCCCGGGTAGTTGAACAGGTGGGCCTTGTGCATCCACGTCGCGTCCGTGTTGAACACAGTCGTGTTCTGTCCGTTCTTTTCAAGAAACAGTGCTGCGCTCAGGCCGGCGGGACCACCGCCGACGATTGCTACGTCTGCCATACCACGATACAGGGCTGGTGGGCACCTAATCGTACAGTCTCCGGCGATACGAGAGCCACTACCCGTTCCCGTTCGGCTGTCAATCGTCACAGTGCACTCCCGACGGCTGTCGCCACGCGCCGGGCCTTCTCGGCGAGGGCCTCCCCGACGTGACCGGCGTCGACGGCCGCGTCGAGTTCGTCGTCGTCGACGCGCTCGACAGTCCCGTCGGCGTGTCTCACCACGTCCACGTGCAGGTCGACGTAACGGACCGCCTCGGGAAACACCTCGAGCGGTGTACAGACGTTCACGTACGTTCCTCGACGCTCACCGTCGGCCCCGCGGTAGACCGTCGGATACCACCACCGGCCCTCGCGGAACTTCGTCGTCGCGACGTCGCCGGCCTGCTTCGACACCCCGAGAGCGTCGTAGCTGCCGCCACCCGAGAGCTCCCGCTCGACGGTCACCGTCTCGTCACTGCAGTCGGTCACCGCCGCGGGCCCGAGGTCGATACACCGACCGTCGGGCTTGCCGTGGCCGATTGCGACCCTGTCTCCTTCGTGTGGCCCGAACTGCCGTGTGACCGCCTCGAACGGGAACCCGTCGTCCGACTCCGAGCCGTCCGTGCCGGGTTCGTCACAGACCGCCTCGACGAAGTCGACTGCGGTGCTCGCCGCCTCGGTCCCGGCTTTCGTGCGGTGGTGGCCGGGCATCGTCGGCACCACCGCCCGGCGGCGTTCGTCGAGTGTGAACCGGCCCTCGCGGCCGAACCACACCCACCGGGTCAGCTCACCCGTCCAGTCGGTGTGGGGTGCGGTCGTCTCGGGCGGTTCCGCGCCGGCGAGTGCCTCCTCGGCCCGTTCGGCCTGCTCGCCGAGCTGCTCCAGGCTGTTCCCGAGCGCGTCGAGACCGACGTCGTCGGCCGCCGGTGCCCAGTCGGGAGTCCACCCCTCCGGCGGGTCGACCGGCAGTAGCTCGGCCAGCTCCGGCGCGCCGCCGATGCCGCCGGAGGAGCCACCACGGACCAGTTCGGCGAGTGACCCGAACACGCGCACGGTCGTGTCCAGCACGGGTCGGCTGTCGGCCCAGGGCGGGCGTGGTTCACGCACCTGCACCCGGAGTCGGTCCCCCGTGTCGACGTGGCCCGCCGTCTTCGAGTAGGGGAGAAAGCCGGTCCCGGCGCCGCAGTCGACCAGCGCACCGCTCCCGAGTGTCTCGGTCACCTCGCCGGCGTACACCCCACCCCGGGGGAGTGACGCCGTCCACGCGAACGTGTCGCGGCTGGTGGCCGCGAGCTCGTCCGTGACCGACTCGACGGCTGCGGGTTCGCCGTGGACACCGACAGCCTGCCGGTCGGCGGTCGTCTCGACGGACACCGCCGGTGGGTCGGCGGGAAACGACTCCTCGAACCGCCGCTGAATCGCCGGTGACGCCTGGACGACCGTCTCCAGGGTGGCCGTCAGCGCCGTCGCGTAGATACCCCGAACACGAACCCGACTCATGCCTGTGGCTGTGGCCCGGACGGGCAAAACCGCTCCGTCTCGCGGGCCCGGCCCTGGCGGTCAGAGGCTCAGCCGCTCGACCTCGGGGTCGACTCCGGCGGCATCGAGGTCCTCGCGGATACGCTCGCGCAGCGGCGTCGGCACGGTGTCTCGCCCGACCGGTACGGCTGTCTCGTGGGCGCTCTCGTCGGGCGGGACCTTCCAGTAGACGACACACTCGCTGGGGGCGTAAAACTCGATGCTGTAGCGGTCGGTTGCCCCGCTGTAGTGGACGCGGGCGGCCGGCCCCTCCACGCGCCAGCCCTCCCGGTCGGCGAGTCCGGCGAGCGAGTCCGCCTCGTCGTCCTGTCTGTCACCGCTCATCGTCCTGCTCGGCCGCTCACCACGTTTCGATGCGTCCAGCACGGACGTCCTCGGCACAGCCCTCGCAGTCGGGGTGTCCCGCCTCGAAACAGTCCGGACGGCCCGTCTGGTCGATACCGACCTCCCGCTGCTCGGCGTGCCGGCGACAGACGATGCGTGCCGTCGGGGGGTCACCGTTGTCTCCGGGTGAGGCCTCCTCGCGGGCCTCCCGGAACGCGCGACGGGCCTCCTCGTACTGTTGACCCGCGCTCTTTGCCTGAGAACGCAGAAACTGGGTGAGTTTGTCCGAATCCGTCATAGCTTTAATTGTGCCGGTAGTGAGAAGAACCTTCTGTCCGGTCGGACACTGCACGGAACACCACAGAGCCCACCCCACTCACCCGTTCGTGCCGATTCCGGTGTAACAACAGTCCGTAGATCAGCAGGCCGAGCACCTCGAGATGAGTTGGAGACCCGAGACGTCCGTGACGACGGGACCCCCTGTGTCTCGAACCGGCTGGAGCCGGCGTCGGTTACTGGGCGTCCTCTGTGGAAATCACAGAGGTATCGTCGTCTACGTCACCCCGGAGCGCGGCGAGTGCGCTGTCGTGGCTGGCACGGGACTGTCCGTACAGCAGGTAGATTACCGCACCACCGACTGTGATGCCGGCCGCGCCGAGAACGGCTACCAGACCCAACTGTGTGATCATCCCGAAACCGACAACTGTCCCGAGTATCTGCACCACCGGGTAACCGGGCGCGCGGAACGCCGGACTGTACGCGTCGAGGTCGGCCTCCCGAAACGCTATCAACGAGACGTTGATAATCGACAGAACAAGCATGATGAACGCGCTGGCCATCTCTGCCAGCGTGACTACCGGCACGAACGCGACGAGCACCACGAGCACGCCGCCGGTCAGTAAGATCGAGTTTCGCGGTGTGCTGAACCGGGGGTCGACTGTCTGCAACGCCTCGGGTAGCAGCTCGTCACGGCTCATCGCCAGCGGGAATCGCGACGACGAAAGCACACCAGCGTTTGCCATACTTAACAGTGCAACAGTGGCGAGCACTGACACCACGACCGTGCCATATCCGCCGAACAGCGCGCTGGCACCGTCGGCCATCGGTGTCAACGACGCACCGTGGCCACCTGCACTGCCCGTTAGTACCGCCGGGTCGTTGAGCATCACGATACACCCGATCACACCCACGTAGACAACCGACATAATCCCGAGCGACCCGAGGATTCCGCGTGGGAGGTTCTTGTCCGGGTTCTTTACCTCCTCGGCGACACTCGCAATCTTCGTGACACCGGCGTACGAGACGAACACGAGTGCAGCAGCCGTGACCACGGTGCCGGGGTTGGAGTCTGTCAACCCCGACAACCGGGACGGGTCGGCAGCTGTGCTGCCGGTGCCAGCGAGCCACACCGTGTTTCCGACGTACGCGACGAGCCCGAGCACAACGACGGTGACGACAACCGCCTGTGCCTTGCCGGTGAGCTCTGTCCCGAGAATATTGAGTGTGACAATCAACACGGCGAGGCCGACACCGACAAGTGACAGCTGTGTTGCACCGAGAGGTGTTATCAAGGTGAGATACGCGCCGAGTCCGACGAGCGCGAACGCGCTCTTGAACGCGAGCGAGAACCACGCACCGATGCCGGCGACCGTTCCTGCCAAGGGACCGAGAGCGCGTTCGATGTAGAGGTAGTCCCCACCGGACTCCGGCATCGCGGTGCCGAGCTCTGCCTTCGACAAGGCTGCCGGAAGGGCAACGAGTGCGGCCAGCAGATACGCGATTACGACACTCGGACCCGCTTCATCGAACCCGATCGCCGGGAGAACGAAGATCCCACTCCCGATCATCGCACCGATGCTGATCATGAGTGTCGGATACAGTCCCAAACTCCGTCTGAGGTCGTCTGCCATCTCCTCTTTGTACGAATTACTCACCTAAGTATTCATTGTTCTGTAACCAAGACTCCATTCAATTCAATTTTTCTTAGTCCCAGTTCCTCCAGATTAGAAATCTCTATTTTCATCATCAACGCTCGGGACTCCTCCGCCTGAAGGCGGAGGAGAATCTCGATAGTGGTCTGGTTTTATTATGACCGTGCGTACCCGACTATCACAGTCGTGATCCTCCGGTGGAGCTCACACCGTTTGACATCCTCCCGCGCCTGAAGACGCGGGTATTCTCCTTGTATTTTATAAACCGCTGGTCAGCGCAGCCACGCCGCGTATCGAGCGATACATTGGATGTGACGTGCTTTCTCACGGGAACGTGGCGTCTCCCGAGTCGAGATGGGCGGACGACCCTGCCACGGGTGCTGCCGGGACGGGTCTCTCGACCGACTGCTACGACGGCTCCGTGGGATTACCCAGCTACCCGACCGTACGTATTTTAACCGCTGCAACTCGACTGGTCAGTATGACACGCATACTGATTCCGTTCGAACTTCCCGACGCGGCGTCGCTCTCTCAGCACCTCATCGACGAACTGGCGTCGGTCGAGGTTGTCGTGCTCGGACACTACAATCTGCCGGAGCAGACACCGTCGAGTGTTGCGAGCGAGCAGTTCGGCGAGGAGGCGAGAACAGCGGTAGACGATATCGCCTCACAGTTTCGGGACGCCGGGGCGGACGTTACGACACGGGTCGTGTTCGGAAAGGACCGCGGCGCGGCGATAACCCAGATCGCCACAGAGGAGGACTGCACTGCAGAGCTCATTCCGGCCGAAACCGATGGCATGGACCGCATTCTCGTGCCGATCCCCGACGCAGATATCGACCGGCTGCCGGAGTTCGTCCGACTGGTGTACAACGATATGACACAGGAGGTGACGTTGCTCCACGTTACCGAGAGCGAGGCACTCGAGCGCGGTGAAAAGCGCCTCTCGAAGGCGCGCGAACAGCTGATAGCGGCCGGATTCAGCCCCGAGTTGGTCGACTCGGAGCTGATCGAGGACAGCGACCACGACAGTAGTATAAAGAAACTCGCCGGCGAGTACGACGCCGTCGTGATGTACGAGGCGGAATCTCGTCTCGGAGACTTTCTGTTTGGCTCACTCCCTCAGCGAGTCGCAGACAGAACTGACGACCCCGTGCTGGTCGTTCGGCGCGACTACGAGCCACAGATTCGCGATTGAGCACCCGGCGGTTCACAGAATATCAAGGCGGATGCCACGGGGTCGTTCGGAACTCGAAGATTTCCGTCATGAACGGTGAACACCGTCGAACCTGTGGGCAGGCGATGCCCGCGAGCAGCTGAGGAGAGACGGAGTCTGTCGAATCACGTGCCACCGAAGTCGTCGACAGCTGTCGGTCGATACGTAACAACCGACAACGGGGAGACCGTTAGACGGCCTATCTGTGTGGACTCTCTGTTCGGTCAGTCCGTATCTGTTGGAGCGAGCCCGTCGTCGGACTGTCCACGACGGTTGTGAATGATAGTCCCGATAGCGCCGGTTCGGTCTGTCCGGGACCGACCGTAGGTAACGTAGATTATCACGCTGCCGATTATGATGCCGATCGCACCGAGGATCGGGAGTCCGCCCATCTGTGTGAGTAGCCCGAGACCCGCGACGACGCCGAACAGTTGGACGTACGGGTATCCGGGGGTGGTCCACTCGGGGTCGTACTCGGGAACGTCTGCCTCGCGAAAGGCGATCAGGGCGACGTTCGCGATCGAGAAGACCAGAATCTTGAACGCACTCGCCAGCTTTGCGAGTTCGACAACCGGCACGAACGCTATCAGGAACAGGAGAACGGCACCGGTGAGCAACACCGAGTTCCGCGGCGTCCCGAAGCGTTCGTCGATCGTATCGAGCTGTGGCGGGAGCAGATTGTCGCGGCTCATCGCCAGCGGGAACCGCGAGGTCGACAGCACACCCGCGTTTGCCATGCTCGTCAGCGCCACGACCGCGATGACGGAGATAATCAGCACGCCGGCCCCACCGAACAGGGCATCGGCACCGTCTGCCATCGGTGTGAGCGACGCGCTATCACCACCGGGCCCACCTTTTTTCAACGTCTCCGCGTCGGCCAGTCCGACAATCGCAGCGACAACGGCGATGTACACGAGTGTCATGATCGCCATCGAGCCGAGAATCGCTCGCGGGAGGTTCTTGCCCGGATTCTCCACCTCCTCTGCGATACTCGCGATCTTTGTGACGCCGGCAAACGAGACGAACACGAACGCTGCTGCCGTTATTACGCCCCCCGACCCGTCAGTCGTGAAGGGCGTGTAGCTGTCGGGGTTGACCTCGACGCCCGCGTTGAGCGTGTACGCGACGAGTCCGGCCAGCACGAGTGTGACGATGACCGCCTGCACCCGACCGCTGAGTTCCGTTCCGGAGATGTTCAACACGATAACGGCCCCGGCGAGTGCGAGGCTCACGGGCAAGAGCAACTCCTCTCCGATTGGGATGATCTCCGGGACGAGGAGGTACGCGCCGAGTCCAGCCAGCGCGAACGCCGACTTGAACGTCAGGGAGAACCAGGAGCCGATCCCGGCAATCGTGCCGAACAGCGGCCCGAGTGCCCGGTCGATGTACAGGTACGTGCCACCGGCCTGTGGCATCGCTGTCGCCATCTCGGCTTTCGACAACGCCGCCGGGAGGACGACCAGCGCCGACAGCACGTACGCGAGAATCACCGCCGGTCCGGCCTTCTTGAACCCGAGTGCCGGTAACACGAAGATTCCGCTTCCGATCATTGCACCCATACTGATCATCATCGTCGGGTAGAGACCTAGACTCCGGTCAAGGTCGTGGCTTACCATTTCGATTGGCTATAAAGACTGATGTATTTAAATCAATTACGGTATTCCAATTTTGAGTGGCTTGGAATAGATTTATTACAATCAAACTCGTAGTAGAATGCAGACAGATGGCAACACGATGGTCACAGGAGTTCGGGGGAAACAGCCGCCAGTTTCCGATGGGACTGCTGGCGGTCGTCGGCACGATACTCGGTGCGGTCACGATAGTGTATCTTATCGAGCACCCCTTCGTAACGGACTACCCGTACTCATCACTCGTCAGACGCACCGAGATGGGAGTGGTCGCAGTGCTGTCGGCTGCTGTCGTAGCCACCGCATACTCACTCGTAGGGAGCCGGTACAGCACCACAGAGCTCTGGGCGATCTTCGGCTGGAGTGTCGCCGGAATGCTCAGCTCCCTCGGGGTCGCCGGAGGAATCTACGCACACCAGGTTCTCCGAGACGGGACGCTTATCGACAGGATGTTCATATTCGAGGAGCTGGCACTCGTCGGGTTGATCGCTGGTATCGGGTTCGGCATCACACGTCAGACAACGGGTCACGCCGACAGTATCGAGGATTCGACGGCAGACGCGTACGCCCTCGCAACCGCAGTGAGTGACAACAGTCAGAAACTCAGTCGGCGGCTGACGGTGGTCGAACAGCTCGTCAACACCACGACGAACGAACTGCCTCTCACCGCGCTGGCGGTGAAACTGTCCGCGGAGGAGACCAGTCGGTTCCCGGATGACGAACAGACAGCCGCTCGGCTGCTCGAAACCGAGGTCGTGCCGGAACTCGTCGACGCCGAACTGATACGGGTACACGAGGATACAGAGACGGTCGAGTACGTCGGGCCACCGGGGCTGGTGGACTCACTCTCCGGTTCTTGACGCCCAGGCAGCGAGTGACCGCGACAACACGTGGGCCGAACGCCCACTCGACACCAGTGAAGTACCTCGGGGTCAAGCCCCGAGGCTTCCCCGTCTTGGGTCTGCACCGCACCCGCAGGCGAATTTAATTCCCCTCGACCTCCCCCGGAAGGGGTCGGCTGGAATTCACACCCGAATACGCCAATATGTCCGTGAAGGTCGGCGGCTCCACCACCGCCCGACAACTCCTGTCTCACGCCCAATAGACGGTTTTGAGAGGAGTCGCATTTCCAAACTACCGAATGACCAGCAAAGAACTAGAGATCTTCTAGTTCATACTTTGAGTGGTTTGTTTCTGATCGTTGTCTGTATTTCATATCTCGAACTTCTTAAATTTGTGGTATATTGTGACGGCATTCACCCTCGGGGTCAAGTGGTTCGAGAGACCAAGTCTCTCGTCAGCTGCTCGCGGGCATCGCCCGCTCGCAGGTTCGGTGGACGGTGTCCACCGTTCATCACGGAAATCTCCGTCTTCCGTACGATCCCGAGGCACTCGGCCTGCTCAGCCTGTAGAGCCTGAAGAAGACCGGCGGTGACAGCCTACCGCCGCGGGCCGTCGAGAACGCGGGCGAAGGCGACATTTTCCTTTACCTGCTCTATCTCGACGGTCGGCTGGTCGCCCGGTTGTGCGTCGGGGACGATCACGACGTAGCCGCGCTCGACCTTCGCGATGCCGTCGCCCTGGTCGCCGACGGACTCGATCGTGACGTCACGTACCTCCCCCTCGTCGACCGGTGGGTCCGGTGGCCCGCTGTTTCGTCCCGACCCATCCGAGCTAGAGCCCGTCGACTCCGTCTCCGGCCCGGCCGTCGGGAGCAACGCGACCCGGTAGGTCTGACCGGGGCTGGCAGCCTCGTTCTCTATCTCGGATGCTGGCACTTCGATAACATATCGACCACCGCGCTCTTCGACTCGCGCGGTGAACAGACTCCGTAAGGAATCAGGTATCTCGACCATCTGTGATTAGGATGTTGAAGGGAGGGTACATTAAATCCGGGGGTGAAGGGGCTGTCGACGCCGGGGTCGTGGCGACACGCATAACTCGCTCGGGACCCCACCACACGTATGACAGACGTGGCACAGGCGTTCGTGCCGGGGCACGTGACGGGGTTTTTTACGACGCAGGCTGACAGCGACCCGACACGTGCCGGGTCACAGGGAGCCGGGGTCGCGCTCTCGACGGGCGTGACTGTCACGGTTCGGCCAGCCGATGCGGTGGCGGTGAGCTTAGACGGCGCGTCGGTCGAGATGGAGGCCGTCGAGCGTGTGTTAGACGCCCTTCGAGTGCGTGCGGCGGTACACGCCACGACCGACCTGCCGGTTGGTGCCGGGTTCGGTGTCTCCGGTGCGATGGCACTCGGCACGGCCCTTGCTGCGAACGCGGCGTTCGACCGGCGGCTCTCGACAAACGAACTGGTCACAGTCGCCCACGGCGCGGAGGTTCAGGCCGGAACTGGGCTCGGTGACGTCGTCGCACAGGCCCGGGGAGGGCTCACGGTACGGCTCGAACCCGGCGGCCCACACCACAACGCCCTCGACGGGATTCCGGCCCGGGAGCGTGTCGAGTACGTCACACTCGGCAGCCTGGAGACCACGGGCGTGCTCGATGCCGACACCGACACACTCGACGAGGCCGGGACACAGGCACTCTCGACTGTCGTCGAGGAGCCGACGGTGGACTCGTTCGTGCAGGCCTCGCGGCAGTTCTCCCGGGAGTCGGGTCTGCTGACCGAGCGCGTTCACGAGACCATCACCGACGTTGCCGGGGCCGGCGGTCGGGCGGCGATGGCGATGCTCGGGGAGACGGTGTTCACACTCGGTAGCGGGCTCTCCGACGCCGGCTACGACCCCGAGGTGTGCCGAATCCACCACGCCGGCGCAACAGTCCAAGCCTCGCCGGAAACCTGAGTCACCGACTGGCCGTCACCGTCGAGACGGGGTGTCGACCGGCCCACACGAGAACGGCATCGCCAACAGACACAGCAACCGCGGGACGACCCACAGTACCGCACTGACCGGGTACTGTAGTCAGCTACAGCCGCCCCGAACAACGGAGATCCGGGTCGGCTCCTCGTCGTAGGTGCCGCCGAGCGGGCTGGGCTGGTACATCCGGTAGAGCGTCACCGTCTCGACACTGTTCCCGTAGGCGGCTGTGGCCCGGTCACAGGCCCAGTCGTGGTACTGCGCCGCGATTGCGCCTGTCTGGCCCGACCCGGAGCGGCGCACGGCCTGGAGATACTTCCGGTGGCGGAAACTGTCGTACTCGGCGGCGGCGTCGGGGGGACGGTCGTACGTGACCTGCCCGCCGTCGAGCACGTCGACGGTAGAGCCGTTCGACAGCTCGGCTGCCGTGATGTACCAGCTGTACGACTCCGAGGGGTCTGGGGCGTACAGCCCCCACTCCTGCTGGTCGAGATGCTCTGTGAACCCCACGGGGCTCTCGTAGTCGGTGACGTCGAGCGCCGAGAACGCCACAATCCAGAGCAGCGTGACCAGCCCGAGCACCGTCAGCAGGGAGCGGGCGTACGTGACGGTGTAGCCGGCGACAGACCCGTAGTCGGTGCCGCGGGCGGTCTCGAACAGGCGGTGCTCGACCGGTGGCCGACCGACGGGGCCGAGTTGGTCGGCTGTCGGGAGCCGGTCGCGCCAGCCGGCCGGGACACGGCGGGCCAGTGTGTCCCAGAACGGCGTCGTGAGAAAGGGCAGTACCGACGCGGCGAGTACGAACGGGAAGACGCCGACGGCCATCGTCAGCGCCATTCCGGTAAAGGCACCCAGGTACGCGAACACGGCGAGCGCGCGGAGTCGACCGACGGTCAGTAACAGAAACACCGGCGAGCCCGCGAGCAGTGTCACCCAGCCGTAGTTGAGCAGCGTCAACAGCGCCGGGTACTCGACGAGTACGTTCCCGAGGAGAATGCTCATGCTGTCGTTTCGGAGGGCTATCTCGATGCCGTCGCCGGCGTACCAGGTCTCGCCCTCGTGTTTCAGTATGGCGTTCACCGTGAGCACGGCGACCGGTTGGACGAGCACCGCGGCGGTGCCGAAGCTGGTGACGGTCTGCCTGGCAGAACCCCGTCGGAGGGCGTCGACCGACCACCGCTCGCCGAGCGGGACCACCAGCGACACCAACAGCAGGACACGGAGCAGGCGGTCACCGCCGTTGAGCACCGCCGGGTTGCGGCCGTGCAGTGAGAACAAAAACAGCAGGGAGAGCAGACCGACCAGCCGCGTCCGATAGCCCAGTATCAGTGCGACCGCCAGTAGCCCTGCCACCACGAACAGGAGCTGCTGGACCCACAACGACCCCGAGAGGGCGTGCACCGAGAGACCGTTGTACTGAGTGTAGGTCACCTCTGCGGCCGAGAGGGGGTAGACACCGCTGTCGGTGTAGAACCGCTCGAGATACTGTGCCCGGTGGAGGAGGTCACCGAGCAGGGTCACACCGAGTGCGACCCGGAGGGCGGCGAGTGCCCGCGTGTCGACGGTGGCCCGGGCCCGCACCCGCCGCCAGACTGGTTCCAGCAGACTCTGACCACGAGCAGCCGTCGACCGGAGGGTTTGTACCAGAGCGCTCATCGAACCGATACTGCCGTCTGTCACTCAGACAAAGAGTCGAATATGTCTTGCGGTCGGCCTCTACCCGGACCGTCCCCGGCACCGGCGACCAGTTCGGTGACGACAGCCTGCACGACCCCCGTCAGGGCGGTCCCGTGGCCGGTGCTGGTGGTGTGGGTTCCTCGCAGTCGGCTACCGTGACTCGAGCGACCAGCCAGCTCGCGGCCGAGACTCCGGAAACACTTTTTACTCGCTCCCTGCTATGCAGTACTTAATGAGCGAGACCGAACCGGCGACGGTGCTCGTCGTCGACGACGAGCCTGACGTGGCGGACGCGTACGCCGCCCAGCTAAACAGTGAGTTCATCGTCGCGACGGCGTACGGGGGCCAGGAGGCGCTCGACAAACTCGACGTGTCGGTCGACGTGGTGTTGCTCGACCGGCGGATGCCGGGCGTCTCGGGTGACGAGGTACTCGAGGTGATACGCGAACGCGACCTGAGCATCCGGGTGGCGATGGTGACGGCTGTCGACCCCGACTTCGACATCATCGAGATGCCGTTCGACGACTACATCATCAAGCCGGTCTCGCGCGACGAGCTGTTCGAGACGATCGACCGCCTGCTCAGAGCGGGCACGTACGAGGAACAGATGCGGCGTTACTACGCGCTCTCGGCAAAGCACGCCACCCTGAGCGCGAACAAGCCCGAGTCCGAGCTCGCCGGAAACGAGCAGTTCCAACAGCTCGAGGAGGAGATGGAGTCACTGCGGGACAGCCTCGACGAGACCGTCGAGGAGTTCGACGACGACGACTTCGTCGCCGCCTTTCGTGACCTGGCCCGGCCACCGCTCGAACACTTCGAGTAAAACGGCTCCCCCGGCCGAGAGCCGTTCCTCACTCTCGAGTGCCCACCCGACAGCCGTTCCTCACTCTCGAGTGCCCACCCGACACCGTGTCGACTCCGGATGGCGGTCTCAGGCCTGTTCGTGGTACTCGCGGACGATGGTGTCACCGCGTGACGCACCGATTCGCTCCGCACCGGCCGCCAGCAGTTCCGCGGCGGCCTCCCAGGAGCCGACACCGCCGCTCGCCTTTACCGGGAGATACTCGCTCATCAGTTCCACGTCCGGCACCGTCGCTCCACCGTCACTGAACCCGGTCGAGGTCTTCAGGAACTCCGCACCGGCCTCGACGACTGCCTCACAGGCCGTGTGCAGTTCGGGGTCCGAGAGCAGGTGTGACTCGACGATGACCTTTACCGGGACCGGCACCGCCGCGACTACCTCGGCAAGTTCCGTCTCGAACGCCGCCTCCCCCAGTCGTCCGAGGTTGGCGACGACGTCGAGTTCGTCTGCGCCGTCCTCCCAGGCGCGGGTGGCCTCGGTGCACTTCACCGCCGTCGGATGCTGCCCGTGAGGGAACCCGACGACAGTCGACAGCGTGACCGTGGGGGCGTACTCGTTCGCCGCCGCAACGTAACACGGCGGAATACACGCCCGCATCTCGTGACGTATGGCGGTGTCGAGTGTCCGTGTCACGTCCGCCTGCGTGGTCCGTGGCCCCAGCACCGTGTGCTCGATGCGGTCTGGCAGGTCGTCCATACGCCCACTGCGGGCGCGGCGGTAAAAACTCCCACGTAGCCACCTGTCGGCTGTCAGCGTGCCGGACTGTCGGGCACACAGTCGGCTCCCGTCTGCCGGACCGGACGGCGGTCGGCCGTCCCGGTCGAGTCTGCGGTGGACGGTGTCGGAACGGTTTTGAGCGCGCGCTGTCACCCACCCGTATGGTGTTCGAGGAGTTCGTCGTCCCCGACCCGCCGGTCGCCGCCGGGTTGCTCGCGGCGGTGGTCGCGGTGGGCCTCCTGCTGTACCGGGCCCGTCCACCCGTCTCACAACGGGTCGGGCTCGCGGTCGCCCCCTGGATGGTGCTCGGGGCGCTGTTGCACGCGCTGTATCAGATGCACCGTGCCCTGGGTGAGACACTGCTCCCCGCCGGCGCCGTGGTGGTTTCTGCGCCGTCTGTTTACCTGACGACGGGCGTGTTCGCGGGGGTCACGTGGCTGGTGGTGCTGCGCGCGGGGACCGAGCCGGCGGCTGTTGCGCGCCGCCTGGCCGGTGTCGGCACGCTCGCTCTGGCGGTCGTCACCGTCTACGCGACCCGGGCCGCGACCCGCGAGTTCGCGCTCGATCCGGTTCTGCCGCTGGCCGGACTGGTCGGTTCGCTCGCACTCACCGCCGTCGTGGTCCGCCTGCTCGTCGGCTGGCGGCCCGCGGTGGCCGCCGACGCGGGACTGGTCGGTGGACTGGTGCTGTTTGCCCACATCTTCGACGCCATCACGACCGCAATCGGTATCGAACTACTAGACGTTGCCGAGCGCTCGACTGCCCCGCGGGTGATTCTCGATATCGCGGCCGACCTGCCCACGGCCGACCTGCTGGGCGAGGCCTGGCTGTTCGTCGTGGTGAAGCTGGTGCTCGCGACGGCCCTGGTCGCCGTCTTCCACGACTATGTCACCGAGGAGCCGGCAGAGGGGACCCTGTTTTTCACCGGTATCGCCGCGATCGGTCTGGGTCCCGGGGCGCACAACTTCTTTTTGTTCCTGTTCGGGGTCTGACCTCCGGCTCGGACGGTAGGTGAACGCGTTCCGACCCGACTGCCACCGAAACCGCCACCCTGTTGACGGTGCCGCGCGAACCGCGGGTATGGGTACACAGCCACACCTGCTCGTCGGCGAGGGCGACCTGACCGACATCGCGTTGCTACCGGGTGACCCCGGTCGAGTCGACCGCATCGCCACACAGTGTGACGACAGCGAGGTCGTCGCGGAGAACCGCGAGTACAAGCTCGTCAACGCCCGTTACGGCGACCGCGAACTCACGATCTGTTCGACCGGTATCGGTGCGCCCTCGGCCAGCATCGCCGCCGAGGAACTGGCAGCAGTCGGTGTCGAGACGTTCGTCCGGGTCGGCACCTGTGGCGCACTCCAGGCCGATATCGACATCGGCGACATGGTCGTCGCCACCGGCGCGGCAAAGGACGAGGGAACGACCCGCCGCTACGAGTCACCGACCGTCCCCGCGGTGGCAGACTACGAGGTGCTCTCGGCGCTGGTCGAGGTGGCCCGTGACCGCGACGAGTCCGTTCGGGTCGGCCCAGTCGCGACCGACGACGCCTACTACGCCGAGACCGAGGAGTACGTCCGTGCCTGGGAGGAGGCGGGGTTGCTCGCCGTCGAGATGGAGGCGGCGGCGCTTTTCTCGTTGGCCCGGCGAAAGGGGCTGCGCGCCGGGGCCATCTGCACCGTCGACGGGAACCTGGTCCGGGGCACCCAGAAGGGTGAGTCCGACGAAGACGAGGAGCTCCCCGAGAAGGCACGCAACAACGTCGAACGCGCCATCACGCTCTCACTCGAGGCGACACGCCGGCTCTGAGCCCACCGTCACCGCAGTCGGCCGGTTCAGATACCGTCGGCCCGCTCGGCGGGCCCCCAACGGCGGTCGTTGTAGCTGCGCTGGCGGTCGGTGTCGAACGACCGCTCGATGCGCCGGCGCAGTGTCTGCTTGCCCTGGCGGTCGATGCGGGCGAGTTCGTCGGCTTTCTGGACCGCGAGCGGCGGGCCGCGCTCGGCGGCGACCGCCGAGAGCACGAACTGTGTCAGTTTCTTCCGGCGGGGCTCGTCCCGGGTGAACGCGTACGGCGCCTCGACCCGGTAGACGAGGTCGTCACGCGGGTCGTAGACGACGAGAAACGTCACCTCGTAGGCCTCGGGTTCGAGCCCCCGCTGGTGCCCGATGTCGAGTTCGCCGCCGGCGAGCAGGCCGTCCGTCCCGACGCGGGAGCGAAACCAACCGGTGAACGAGAGGGCGTCTGTCCGTAGCTCGTCACCGTCACGACGTTCGAGCACACGGCGAAAAAAGGCCTCGTCGTCGACCCACGGGGTGCCAGTCTTCGGCCGCAGTGCACGCGAGATAGCCTTCGAGCTGTTGTTCTTGACGAACCCGACCAGCGGCACGTCACGCTCGACAAACCGCTCGACGAGGTCGAGATAGTTCTCGACGACACCGGTGAACTCGGACGTCTCGATGACGAGTCGCTTCAACTCCGGGTCGCGCTCGACCCACCGCAACAGCCCCGTCGGGTAGAGCGGCCCGTCGAGCACGAGCAGGTCGTCGACGGTGTCGGCCTGGTCGAGCGCGTGTTCGCTCTCGGCACGGTACAGTGCCAGCGCGTGGACGACGGTCTGTTCGTAACGGTCGACCCGCGGAGCCTGCAGGATGCGTCGCTGTGCGTACCCCTGGTCGCCGCCCCGCCAAGCCTCGCTCAGGTCGAGTGTCTCGTCGTTCGTGTGGACGGTCATCACGATCGTCCGGGCGCGGTGTAGCTCGACCGTCGAGGGGACAGACGCCATCGCCGCCTGTGAGACGTCGAGCACCAGACCGTTCTTGAACGTCGTCGGGTTGATCGTGCCCGCGTCCAGCCCGTGGTGGGTCGGAAACGGCGGGTCCGTGAGCGCGATATCCGGCAGTGGTGCCGTTCGACGGCGGTGCTCGCCGAGCGGCGCGAGCATCACCTCACCGTCGACGTACAGCGGGTCGAGAAACTCCCGCCAGGCCTGCTCGGCCAGCGCTGTCTGGTCCCGCTCGTCGACCTGTCGTGTGACCCGTCCGGCGAGGTCCGCGATGCCGTCGACGTGGACCGGGTCGAGTGTCATAGCCATTCTTTCCGCCGGTCGAACAAAAACCCCCTGTCACGGGCGAACACAACCCTTTACGCGGCGATAGCCCGAACACGTGGTGATGACCGGTGTCTTCGAGGTTCGCGAGTACGACGGGATGGGACGACGCGGCGAGTTGACCGTCCCGCGGGCCGACACGACGGTCGAGACACCGGCGCTGATGCCGGTCGTCAACCCGCACGTCCAGACTCTCGACCCGGCGACAATCGAGTCGCGGTTCGGCGCGGAGATGCTCATCACGAACAGCTACATCATCCAGGGGAGCGAGGACCTCCGGGAGCCGGCACTGGAGCAGGGGGTACACGACATGCTCGAGTTCTCGGGGGTCATCGCGACGGACTCGGGCTCGTTCCAGCTCGCGGAGTACGGCGACATCGACGTGAGCACCCGAGAGATACTCGCCTTCCAGCAGGCGATCGGCTCGGATATCGGCACACCGGTCGACGTCCCGACACCACCGGACGTCGCCCGCGAGCGGGCCGCCGAGGAGCGGGCGACCACCCAGAGACGGCTCGATCTCGCGGCGGGGCTCGACACCGGTGAGATGCTGTTGAACGCGCCGGTACAGGGGTCGACCCACCTCGACCTGCGCGAGCAGGCCGGCCGCGAGGCCGGCGAGACGGGGCTCGACATCGCCCCCGTCGGCGCGGTCGTGCCGCTGTTGACCGAGTACCGGTTCGCGGATGTGGTCGACGTGGTGCTCGCCACGAAACGCGGGCTGGGAGCCGAGATGCCGGTCCACCTGTTCGGTGCCGGCCACCCGATGATGTTCGCACTCGGGGCGGCAACCGGCTGTGACCTGTTCGACTCCGCGGCCTACGCGCTGTACGCCCGCGACGACCGTTACCTGACGGTCCGTGGCACCGAGCAGCTCACGGATCTCAGCTACCTTCCCTGTGAGTGCCCTATCTGTACCGACCACACGGCAGCAGAGCTCCGCGGGACCGACGCCGAGCACCGCGAGCACCTGCTCGCCCGGCACAACCTGGCGGTCTCGTTTGGCGAACTCCGGCGAGTCAGACAGGCGATACGCCGGGGCAACCTGTTCGAACTCCTAGAGAGCCGGGCACGGGGTCACCCGGCCGTGCTCGACGGCTACCGGGCGCTTCTCAGACACGACGACCAGCTCGCGGCGACCGACCCCGTCTCGAAGGACAGCTTCCTGTATCTCTCCGGCGACAGCGCCGACAGACCGGAGGTGAGCCGCCACCACGACCGACTCGCTCGCCTCGACGCACCGGCCGACCTGCTCGTCACGGCGGGCAGTGCCGCCGACCGGTTCGACGCCTGCTGGCGGCTCCGCCCGCCGTTTGGCCCGGTTCCGCCGGCTCTCGTCGACGCCTACCCGCTCACCGGCGAGACACCCGACCGCCTCGACAGCCGGGCCTACGAGCGGGCCGCCGACGGGGTCAGTCGGCTCGCGGCGGCCAACCCCGACAGCGACATTACCCTGTTTCACGAGGGCTGGCCCGACACGGCGCTCGATATCGTCCCCGACGGGGTCACCGTCTCGGTGCTCGGTGAGCGGTCCCGCTGAGCCCGACCCGTCTCCTGCCTGCCGGGCGGCACAGAATCGACGGACAGTTATTCAGACACCACGAGGGGGAGCCATGACGGAGTACTTCGAGGTACACGAGCGCGACAGCGCGGCGCGTCTGGGCGAACTCCGGCTGGAGGAGCCGCTCGTGACACCCGCTGTCGCCGACGACGTCCTCGAGGACGCCGGCAGCGAGTGGGTCACAGACCGGGACCCACCAGAGGGGGACGACACTACCCTGACAGTCCTGCCACACCGGGCGTTTCCGCCGGGCACGCCGGCGGAGGTGCAGGACGCCTTCGCGGTCGAGTACCCCGACGTTTCGTTCCCGAGCGCAGCGGTGGTCAGCCCCGAGACCGCGACCGACCACGGAGCGGACGCGTACGTTCTCTCGACCGCACAGGCTGTCGACGGCCACGCCGAGGCGTTTGTCGAGACGGTCGTGACGACCCGGGAGGCGGTGCCCGCCGACACGGCGCTGTATCTCCCCGGTGTCGCCACGCCGGCCAACGTCGCCACCCTCGTCGCCGCCGGGGTCGACCTCGTCGACACCGACCGGGCGGTGGTCAAAGCCACACAGGGAAAGTACCTCACGACCGACGACGAGCGGTTTCTGGCAGACCTCGAGGAGCTTCCCTGTTCCTGTCCGGCCTGTCAGACCCCCCGCGGGTCGTTCGACCGGTCGGACTGTGCCGAGCACAACCGCCACGCGCTCCGGGCGGCACTTGCGACCGTCCGCGAGCGCATCCGGGCCGGCCGACTCCGGGACTACGTAGAGGGGCAAGCCCGCCACGAGGGCTGGTTGACGGCAGTCTTGCGCCGGCTCGACGACGAGTACGGCTACCTAGAACAGCGGACGCCGGTGGTCCGCGGGGCGACGCTCACGGCGGCGACCGACGACACCATCCGTCGAGTCGAGATACAGCGCTACGCCGAGCGGGTCACCACCCGGTACCGCAACCGGTTCTCGAACCCGCTGGTGCTGGTTCCCTGCTCGGCGGCAAAGCCGTACAGCGACTCACAGAGCCACGGCCAGTTCCACGACGCAATCGGGTACCGGGCCCACCTCGTCTCGATGAGTTCACCCATCGGCGTCGTCCCGCAGGAGCTCGAACTCACCTACCCGGCACAGCAGTACGATACCGTGGTGACCGGGCGCTGGTCGGCCACCGAGCGGGAGTTTGTCGCCGACGTGCTCGCGTCGTATCTCCGGCGCAACGAGTACCCACGCGTCGTCGCACACGTTCCCGAGGGCGGGTACCGGGACATCTGCGAGCGGGTCACAGACAGACTCGGCATCGAGATGGAGTTCACCGTCGAGCGCCACCCGACGACGGCCGACTCGCTTGCAAACCTGGCGGCGACACTCACCGACGAACCCACGTACAGCAAACGCGAGCGCCAGCAAAACACCGTTCGGGCAGTTGCGGACTACCAGTTCGGCGAGGGGGCCGGCGACGACCTGTTTGCAGACATCAACACGGGGAGTCACTACCCGAAACTCCGTGTGCGCGACGAGCGCGACGAGCAACTGGCGATGCTCGTTCCGGAGTACGGTGTGCTCGCGCTGACACTCGCCGGAGCACGCCGCTGGGTCGAGAGCCCGGTCACCACCCGACGTGTCGATATCGACGCGTTCGTGCCACACGGGTCGGTGCTCGCGCCGGGTGTCGTCGACGCCAGCCCGGAGATTCGCCCCGGCGACGAGGTCGTCATCGAGGGGCCGGCGGCGTTCGCGGTCGGCCGGGCGGCGATGTCCGGCCCCGAGATGGTCGAGAGCAGTCGTGGTCTGGCGAGTTCGGTGCGTCACGTCGAGGAACGGTAGTCCTGGTCCTTGCCGTTGCTGTCTGTCTCGGAGGCTCACAGCCACGGTACCGTAGCGGCTGGGTCTGAGACACGGCGGGTCAGAGCGGTTCGACCCGGAACACGTAGTCTGCGTAGCTGCTGTCGAGATTCGCGGGGCTCTCCACGGCGGCGTGTTCCTGACAGAGAAAGGCCTCGGCCTCGACGGCACCGTGTCCGGTCTCCTCCTGGTACCGTTCGAGGGCTACAAACGCCGCCGGGTCGGTGCAACTGCGACGGTGACACTCGGGGGGCGACACCGGGTCCTCACTCTCCTCTCTGTGTTTGTTGTCGGTCTGTTTCTCTCGGCTGTTCTCCAGGTCCGTCATCTGTTCATGGTACGGAAGCCGACGGAATAATGCTGTGGTCGCGTGTGTCCGAGAGACTCACACCCGAACTGCCCAGCGTGGGGGCGACGGGGTCCGAGTTCGTGGCGTTCGGCTTCGCACAGCGGGCGGCTATCGACGACACGCGGCTCCGGGGACACTCGACCGGGGTGTGCCGGTGAACTACCGCGGGGGCGGTGTGTACCCGGCGGCAGGACAGGGTGACCAACAGCGTTTTGCCGGTGCCGGACCTCGGCCTCGCACATGGACTACACACGAGTCGAGGGTGCCCGGGAGTACGTCGCTCGGCTGGAACACGGCCGGGACTGGCGCGGGCAGATAGAGGCCTTTGCCGAGACGGAGGGGGTCGACGCGGCGTTTTTCTTTGGGCTCGGCGCCGTGCAGGACGCGGAGCTGCTGTTCTACGACCAGGACGAAAAGCAGTACGAGGCGGTGGGCTTCGACGAACCGTTCGAGATGACACCTGCGGTGGGTAACATCTCGTGGCTCGACGACGAGCGGTTCGCCCACACCCACGCGACTCTCTCCCGGGAGGACGGCAGTGTCATCGCGGGGCACCTGGAGTCGGCGACCACGTTCGCGGGCGAACTGTACGTCCGGGAGTTCGAGACGCGGCTAGAGCGCGAGCACGACCCGGTGACCGACCTCGATCTCTGGCCGCTATGAGCGGGGGCTCCGGGCTCCGACCTGCCGAGGAGCGGTACTTTCGGGAGATAGAGACGGAGCTAGAGGCGGCGCTCGAACTCGCAAACGAGGCCCGCGAGCGGGGTGACGACCCGGAGCCGACTGTCGAGATTCCGGTCGCAAAGGACATGGCCGACCGGGTGGAGAACATCCTCGGAATCGACGGTGTCGCCGACCGGGTCCGTGACCTCGAGGGCGAGCGCTCCCGGGAGGAGGCCGCGCTCGTACTGGTCGAGGACTTCGTCGAGGGGACCGTCGGCGACTACGACACCCAGGCGGGTAAGATAGAGGGGGCCGTCCGGACCGCGGTCGCACTGCTGACCGAGGGGGTCGTTGCCGCACCCATCGAGGGTATCGACCGGGTGGAGATACGCGACAACGACGACGGCACCGAGTTCGTCAACGTCTACTACGCCGGGCCGATCCGGTCGGCCGGCGGGACCGCACAGGCGCTGTCGGTACTGGTCGCAGACTACGCGCGGACCCTGCTCGGTATCGGCCGGTACCAGCCCCGTGAGGGAGAGGTCGACCGGTACGCACAGGAGGTCGCACACTACGACGAGGAGGTCGGGATGCAGTACGCCCCCGGGGAGCAGGAGGCGCAGTTTATCGCCGAGCACGTCCCGATCATGCTCGACGGCGAGTCGACCGGTGACGGCGAGATCGACGGGTTCCGCGGCCTCGACCGTGTCGACACCGACGACACACGTGGGGGGATGTGTCTGGTGTTCGGGGAGGGGCTGGCCCTAAAGGCACCGAAGATACAGCGCTACACCCGCGAACTCGATGACGTGGCCTGGCCGTGGCTCCAGGACCTGATCGACGGGAGCTACACCGACGAGGAGACCGCCGCCGAGACCGGTGAGGACGAGAGCAACAGAGGGGACACGGCCGGCGGTACGACTGGAGGGCCGCCACGCGCAGACGCTTCGAAGAAGTTCCTGACAGACCTGATCGCCGGTCGGCCGGTGTTTGCACACCCGAGCGAGGCCGGTGGGTTTCGCCTGCGTTACGGCCGGGCCCGCAACCACGGCCACGCGACCGCCGGAATCCACCCCGCGACGATGCACCTCGTCGACGACTTTCTCGCGGCGGGAACGCAGCTAAAGACCGAGCGCCCGGGCAAGGCTGCCGGTATCGTCCCGGTCGACACGATCGAGGGGCCGACCGTCCGCCTGGCCAGCGGCGAGGTCCGCCGGATCGACGACGCGACGGAGGCAGTCGAACTCCGCAACGGGGTCGAGCGGATACTCGACCTGGGCGAGTACCTGGTCAACTACGGCGAGTTCGTCGAGAACAACCACCCGCTCGCGCCCGCCTCCTACACGGTCGAGTGGTGGAGACAGGAGTTCGCGGCCGCCGGCGGCCCGGTGCAGGCGTCTCGCGACGACCCGGGGGTCGACGTTGTCGCGCCAACGGCCGAGACGGCGCTCGGGTGGGCCACCGAGTACGACACACCGCTTCACCCCGCCTGGACCTACCTCTGGCACGACGTGAGCGTGGCTGCTGTCGAGGGTCTCGCGGACGCGGTGGGGAGCGCAGAGCTACTCGCCGCAGACGGTGCCGCCAGACATGTCGGGGACGGCCGACCGGAGACCGACCAGCTCGTGATGCCGCGAACCGAGACGGTCCGCGAGACACTGGAGACGTTGCTGGTCGAACACCGGCAGGAGAACGAGCGACTGGTCGTCCCGGCGTGGCGGCCGCTCGCTCTGACGCTCGGATTCGACGACCGGCTGAACCGGGTGACCCAGTTCGAGACGGTCAGTGAGGCCGCCCGCGGGTACGACAACGGCGAGAACGCGATCCGCGCGGTAAACGAACTCGCCCCGTTTACGCTCCGTGAGCGTGCGCCGACGCGGGTGGGGGCACGGATGGGTCGACCGGAGAAATCAGAGAAACGGGAGCTCTCGCCGGCGGTCCACAGCCTGTTTCCGATCGGCGAAGCCGGCGGCAACCAGCGCTCGGTCGAGGACGCCGCCAGCCACGGCGACGCCGTCGAGGGAACACAGGGACAGGTCGAACTCGAGGTGGGTCGGCGGGCCTGTGTCGACTGCGGGACGGTGAGTCACCACCCGCGGTGTCCGGCGTGTGACGGGCACACCCGGGCGGTGTACCGCTGTCCGGACTGTGACCGCGAGGTCGAACCCGACGAGTCCGGCCGCGCGGAGTGTCCAAACTGCGAGGTGCTGGCCAGGCCGACCCAGTACACGACCGTCGACGTCCGGACGGAACTCGCCGACGCGAAGGCGGCCGTCGGCGAGCGTGCCACAGCCTACGATATCCTGAAAGGTGTAAAAGGGCTCACCTCGGAGGAGAAGGTCCCCGAACCCTTGGAGAAGGGTATCCTCCGGGCGAAACACGACGTCTCCACGTTCAAGGATGGCACCGTCCGCTACGACATGACCGACCTCCCGGTGACGGCCGTCCGGCCCCGGGAACTCGACGTCAGCCCGGAGGACCTGCAGGAACTGGGCTACCACGAGGACGTGAACGGTGACCCGCTGGTCCACGACGACCAACTCGTCTCGCTGAAAGTCCAGGACATCGTGCTCTCCGAGGGTGCCGCCGAGCACATGCTCCGGACCGCCGACTTCGTCGACGACCTGCTGACACAGTACTACGGGCTAAACTCGTACTACGAGTTCGAGGAGCGGTCGGACCTGGTCGGGGAGCTCGTCTTCGGGATGGCGCCACACACGAGCGCCGCCGTGGTCGGCCGGGTGGTCGGGTTCACGAGCGCCGCCGTCGGCTACGCGCACCCGTACTTCCACGCCGCGAAACGGCGCAACTGCGACGGCGACGAGGACTGTGTGATGCTGTTGCTCGACGGTCTGTTGAACTTCAGCGAGAAGTTCCTCCCCGACCAGCGTGGCGGTCGCATGGACGCCCCCCTGGTGATGTCCTCCCGCATCGACCCGACCGAGATCGACGACGAGGCCCACAACATCGACACGATGTCGTCGTACCCGCAGGCGTTCTACGAGGCGACCCGGGAGTTGGCCGACCCGGCAGAGCTCGAGGACGTGATGACGATCGCGGAGGAGACGCTGGGAACCGACCGGCAGTACGCGGGTTTCGCCCATACACACGACACGACAGATATCGCTGCCGGGCCCGAGCTCTCGGCGTACAAGACCCTGGGGTCGATGGAGGAGAAGATGGACGCCCAGTTAGAGCTGTCGCGCAAGCTCCGTGCGGTCGACGAGACGGACGTCGCGGAGCGCATCATCGAGCACCACTTTCTGCCGGACCTGCTGGGGAATCTAAAGGCCTTTGCCAGCCAGGAGTTCCGGTGTCTGAGCTGTGGAACAAAGTACCGGCGTGCGCCGCTGTCTGGTGAGTGTCGGCGCTGTGGCGGTGACGTGAACCTGACCGTCCACGAGGGGTCGGTCACGAAGTACATCGACACCGCTATCAGGGTTGCAGAGCGGTTCGGCGCCCGCGAGTACACGAAACAGCGTCTCGAGATCCTCGAAACCCGTATCGACCGCATCTTCGAGGACGACAACAACAAGGCGAGCACACTCGGTGACTACATGTGACTCACGGCCCGAGGTCGGCGCGGCCGCTGGTCGCACTCCGGATGCGGTCGCGCAGTTGGTCGGCCAGCGTCTCGGGAACACGCACCTCGAAGGTGACCGAACTGTCGTAGGTGGCGTCGAACTCGGCGTCACTGCCCTCCAGGATACCCCGCACCGTACCCGAGTCGTCGTAGGCCACGCCGACGACGAACCGGGTGTGTGGGCGGCGCTCGACGACGGTCGCCGCGCCGAGCGCATCCTTGACCCCGCGGGCGTAGGCCCGTGCGAGACCACCGACACCGAGATTCGTCCCGCCGTAGTAGCGCACGACCACGGTGACGACGTTCTGGAGTTCCTCCCGTACGAGCACGTTCAGCGCCGGCTTGCCGGCGCTCCCCCCGGGTTCGCCGTCGTCGTCGGCCCACTCTCGGAGTGGGTCGGCTCGCACCCGGTAGGCCGGCACGTGGTGTGTCGCGTCGGCGTACCCGCCGCGAACCGACGCGACGAACTGCTCCGCCGCGTCGACGGTCTGTGCCGGACCGACGTGTCCGACGAACTCTGACCCCCGGAGCTCGAAGCGCGCCCGGCCGCGCTCGGCGATGGTCCGGTACGTCTCACTCACACCCTGTTGTTCGTCGGCCCGGCAGTTCGCTCTTTCCCTCGCGCTACGCTTCCCTGCTCTCGGTTCC
>JAQCNM010000056.1 GCA_028275025.1 Halovenus sp. | reverse complement strand
CCCTACCGGACACTGGGTGGCAGTCACGCGTCGGCAACTGGTGTCAAGCGGCGTTGACTGATGCAGTTCCTCGGTGAGTCCCGTCTCTCCTCCCTACACCCTGGTTGCTCACTCGACGCGGACCCTCTGTGCCGGCCGTTTGCCCGCGTTACTGGCTCGTCAGACTGCCTCCATCGTAACTTTTATTATCTTTTCACCCACTGTTTCTTGTGGTTCAACTGGACGCGCAACATCAGGAAGCCCAGCAGTGACGGCGCGTCTCAACGTCTGTACACGCTGTACTCGGTTCGCGTGCAGGTATCTCCACTCGAAACAAAGGGGACTATCGATGTCAGAAGAGGAAGATCAAACACAGTTCGAGAAAGAACACACACAGACAGACGGCGGTTCCAACCCCCGAGACAGTGATGGGGTCGTGAAAACCGATGGTACCGAGAGGACTAATGTCGACGGTCCGGTCGCCGAGGAGACCGACGTGGACGGTCCGGTCGCCGAGGAGACCGATGTGGACGATCCAGCCACTGAGGAGACCAACGAGGTGACGACCGGCCTGTTCGATGACCTGCTCAGCGGCGACCCGATCTTCGAGGACAAGGAGGTCCTCCGTCCCGCGTACACTCCACGGGACCTGCCACACCGGGAGGACCAGATAGACAGTATGGCGACTGTCCTCGTGTCGGCACTCCGCGGGGACGCACCCTCGAATATCCTCATCTACGGAAAGACCGGCACCGGGAAGACAGCGAGTGCAAAGTACGTCAGCGAGGAGCTCGAGGCCACCTCACGGAAGTTCGACGTTCCCTGTGACGTGGAGTACATAAACTGCGAGGTCACAGACACACAGTATCGGGTGCTCGCCCAACTCGCGAACCAGTTTATCGAGAAGAACCGGGAGGGTATCCAGGCCGAGATCGACGACCTGGTGTCGCTACGGAAAGCGGCTCGACGGGACCCGACGACGCTCGCCACCACCCGTTTCGAGAGTGTGGACGCGGTGACAGACGAACTCGAATCCCTCCGGACAGACCGGGACGACTTCGACGATGTCCCGATGACCGGCTGGCCGACCGACCGGGTGTACAGTTCGTTCTTCGAGGCCATCGACTACCGCGAGCGGGTCGTGGTGATCATGCTCGACGAGATCGACAAACTCGTCGAGAAGTCCGGTGACGACACGCTGTACAATCTCTCCCGGATGAACTCCGAGCTGGAGCACTCCCGGGTCTCGATTATCGGCATCTCGAACGACCTGAAGTTCACAGACTTTCTGGACCCGCGGGTGAAATCCAGCCTCGGCGAGGAAGAGATCGTCTTCCCCCCGTACGACGCGAACCAGCTTCGGGACATCCTCGAGCACCGCTCGCAGATCGCGTTCGTCGACGGGGCCTTGACCGAGGAGGTGATCCCGCTGTGTGCGGCGTTCGCGGCACAGGAACACGGTGACGCACGACGCGCGCTAGATCTCCTCCGGACTGCGGGCGAACTCGCCGAGCGCGACAACACCGACCGGGTCGAGGAACGACACGTCAGACAGGCACAGGAGAAAATCGAGATCGACCGTGTCGTCGAGGTGGTCCGAACACTACCTCAGCAGTCGAAACTCGTTCTCTTCGCCATCATCCTCCTGGAGAAAGAGGGCGCACACAACATCAACACCGGCGAGGTGTACAACGTCTACAAACAGCTGTGTGGTGAACTCGACGCGGACGTGCTCACCCAGCGACGGGTGACCGACCTCATCAGTGAACTCGACATGCTCGGTATCGTCAACGCGGTGGTCGTCTCGAAGGGTCGGTACGGCCGGACAAAGGAGATCAGTCTGTCGGTCCCGCTCGAAGAGACCGAGAGCGTTCTCATGTCGGACTCTCGTCTGGGCGATATCGACGACGTCCAGCCGGTTGTCCAGGCTCGTTTCGACAACTGAGGTGTCGGACGGCTACTCTTCGTGACCGGTCGCCGTGGTTGACTCGTCCGGGATACTACCCCAGTCACTCTCGTAGAAGGTGAGCGCGTCGCTGTCCGACTCGCGCAGCCCTGCCGCCTCGACACGCCCGATGTATATGGTGTGGTCACCGGCTTCGACGGCCTCGTGAACCGAGCAGTCGACGTAACCCAGCGACTCCGAGAACACCGGAGCGCCGGTCGCGGCTGTCTCCGTCGGGTGCTCCTCGAACGGTTCGAGACCGTCGTCGGTCATCCCCGCAAAGTGCTCGCCGAGAATTCGCTGGCCCGCCGTGAGGATGTTCACACAGTAGTGTTCTGCCTCTCCCCCGGCGAGTTTCCGGTGGGCGTCGGTGTCGTGGTCGAAACAGACCAGTACGAGTGGCGGGTCAAGCGAGACACTACTAAAGGCGTTGACTGTGATGCCGTGTGGTGGCTCGCTGTCGAGTGTCACTGCCGTCACGCCGGTCGCGAACTCGCCCATCACGCTGCGCAGGTCGATATCTGTCACACCACACGATTACAGCCAGCCACAATTGAACATTCCTCTTCTGGCCGGGGTCAGGTCTGTAGGCGGAACCAGCCGAGCAGGGGGACCCGCGCCTCGGCGGTCCCGACGACCCAGTCGGGTCTGACGGGAGCAGTTATCCGGTTGTTGGCCTGGTCGTAGGCGGGGTTGTTGTCACCTTTGGTGATGAACCCGCTGTGGTCTGCCACGCACTGCTGGCCACCCACCCTGCCGAGATACGACGGGTCGACAGCCTCGTGTTGACACCAGTTCTCTCCAGTTTCGACCCAGAACATCGCACGGTGGATAATCGGCGTCCGGTCGGTGTTCCCGTTTGGTGCGAACACGATGACGTCACCGCTGTCACCAAACTGCGAGTAGCCGGTCTCCGCGCCGACCGCCGCGGTGACGATACCGGTGTTGCTCTCGGTTGCCCTGACACTCTCGGTTGGCTGGAACCGGTCGGCGTCCATGACGAACGCCAGGTCGTTGACCTGCATGTTCGGCTCCATACTCCCGCTCTCGATGGCGACCATCGGCGGCCAGACACCGCTCATCGCGAACAGATACAGCCCCAACAGCAGTACCGCCGCGATGGTCGTCGTGATGTCCCGCACGAACGGCCCCCAGCCGTCGTCACTGTTGCTGTCGGTCTGTGTCTCTTGCGCTCGTCGCTGTCGGTCTGTGTCCCCGGTCCGGTCGACAGCCTCCGACCGCACCTCACGCCGTTCGGAATCCACAGTTCGCTCGGTGGGGTCAGTATCACCCCCGTCCCCGGTGTCGCTATCCCCGGGTCGGCTCTCCGGCCTCTCCCCGGCCGACCCATCGCTGTCATCGCGGGGAGCTCCCATCGTCGACTCTATCTCCGGTTGGAAGTTGAATGTTCTGGTCCGCCTGCTCCCACCTGCTGTCGTGTCTCACGGTTCGTACACTTTTATACTGTCTCGTGTGAGACGTGTCCGTACACTTTTATACTGTCTCGTGTGAGACGTGTCCGTACACTTTTATACTGTCTCGTGTGAGACGTAACTGTGCCATCCGAGGAGACTGCCCGTATCGTCGCGGAGCTTGCAAGCCGGGGCTACAACGCCGACCGGGAGGCTGTCACACTGCTCGCGCGCGCGACAGACCGGGACCGTGCGATCACCCGGGCGGTGGAGACTGCCCCGGACGACGCGCTGGTGCTCTCGGCGGCGGTCGTCAGGGCGGCACTCGACGACACACCCGACCCGGCCACAGACCCCCCTGTTTCGGGTGGAGATCACGACCCGGAATCGGGAGGTACAGAACGGGCCTCTCCAGTCGAAACAAAGGGGTCGACGGGGGGTCGTGAGGCCGACGACCCGACAGCGGGGCAGAGCGCGGTGACCGACCGGCCCGACGCGGGGACCGCCGACACAGCACCGGGAGAACCGACGGCCGACAGCGGGGTGTCGGGTGACCGGGAGCTATCGATGGCAGACGTCAGCGGCGACATCCAGAGCACGGGGACCGGCGAGTACGGCGACTTCGTCTCGGTGTTCCGGGACCGCTACGAGCGGCTAGCTGATCTGCTCGCCGGGCGGGTGAACCACCGGCCTGTGGGGGCCGTCGCCGACCTCTCGAACGGGAGCGAGGTGGCGCTCATCGGGATGGTCGCGGACGCCCACTCGACGGCCGGCGGCCACTGGCGGTTCGTTCTGGAGGATACAAGCGGCACCTACCCCTGTCTCGTGCTGGCAGACAGCGAGTTCGCCGACCAGGCCCGCCGCACCCTCCACGACGAGGTGATCGCCGTGGAGGGGCGGATCTCGACAGACGGCCCCGACGACGACGGTATCCTCTTTGTCGACGAACTCCACGTTCCGGACGTTCCACACACTCACACGCCGTCGACGGCAGACCGTCCGGTCCGTGCGGCGCTCGTCTCGGACGTCCACGTCGGCAGTCAGGAGTTTCGCGCCGACGCCTGGGGACGGTTCGCCGACTGGCTCCACACCGACGCGGCCAGCGATGTGGAGTACCTCCTCGTCGCCGGCGACATGGTCGAGGGTGTCGGCGTCTACCCCGGTCAGGACGAGGAGCTCGACATCGTCGACATCTACGACCAGTACGAGCGATTTAGCGAGCATCTAAAGAACGTGCCCGGCGACATGGAGGTGGTGATGATTCCGGGCAACCACGACGCTGTCCGGCTCGCGGAGCCACAGCCCGCCTTCGACGAGGAGCTCCGGGGGATAATGTCTGCCCACGACGCGACGATCTCCGCCAACCCCTCGACGGTCACGGTCGAGGGGGTGTCCGTGCTGATGTACCACGGTGTCTCGCTGGACGAACTCATCGCCGAGCTTCCGGCCGCGAGCTACGACCGGCCGGCCGAGACGATGACGTACCTGCTCGAGAAACGACATCTCGCCCCACAGTACGGCGGTCAGGTGCGTGTCGCACCCGAGGAGAGTGACCACCTGGTCATCGACGAGGTACCGGATATCTTCCACGCCGGCCACGTCCACAAGTTCGGCTACACCGACCATCGCGGGGTGCTCACGGTCAACTCGGCGTGCTGGCAGTCACAGACCGACTTCCAGGCGAGTGTCAACCTCGACCCCGACGTGGCGTACGCCCCGATCGTCGACCTCCAGACGCT
>JAQCNM010000055.1 GCA_028275025.1 Halovenus sp. | reverse complement strand
ACACGGACGGCGTGGAACAACGCGGGGGACGGACACCCAGGCTCCTGTGTGGCGCGGTGAGTTCACACGGCCCGAACAGAGTGACAGGAAGATGGAACATCTCCTCGACCGATGTACGTGGTGGTATCTGGAGCAGGTCGAGACAACCGGGTCGGAAGCCACCGATAGGAGTCAGTCGCCGCAGGTCACCCGCCGTGGCGTTCAGTCTCGAGCACTTCCCCATCGCCGTCGAGGGTCAGCGCCAGGCGCTCGTCTCCGAGCTCCAGTTCGACCCGGGTTCGCGGGGGGTCCTCGGAGGTGACCCTCTCGGTGGCGCTCTCGACCTCGACGTAGCTGCGCTCACGGACATCGACACCGTGGTCGTGGTGGAAGGCCACTACCGCGGGGTGGTCCAGAACGACCCCTGCGGCGTTGCTACTGAACGTCAGCCCACAGCGGTCACATTCGAAGCGAGCGGGTACCGCGTCCTCGTCCTCGGTCTGCTGAGTGTCCCGGGGCAGTGTGTCGGCGGGCAGAGTCGTCTCGACGCCGCCGTAACACTCCGGGCAGACCCCGTCGACGGCGTCCTCGACGGTGCGCCGGAGGTCCCGCTCGGCTACAGCGGCGACAGTTTCGATGTCGCGCCCGGCGACCGCTGCCGGGGGGACGGTGTTGCCGAAGAGATAGCCGTCCTCGGGGCAGAGAATCGAGAGGTAGCCGTCGTCGTAGTGGCCCCTGAGGGTGGCTCCACAGATATGACAGTCATGATCGAGTCGTCCCTCGACCGGGCCGACCTCGGACCCGGCGTGGCTCCCCGCGAGCACCGCCGCGGAGACCTCGTATCCGGCCGGCGTGAGCGTGTACCCCTCGCTGGTCTGCTCGACGTACGAGCCGACCAACTCGTTCAGGTGGTAGTTGAACCGTCCGGAGTCCGCCACACCGACCGCGGCGCGGAGGTCGGCAAAAGACACCGGCTCCGGTTGCCAGGCACTGGCGCGTTGGCGGGCTGCCAGCTCTTCGACCACCGCCAGCCGGAGTTCGTGACCGAGTGTCTCGAAGGCTTCGACCGGGTCCCCGTCGAGGTCCGTACCCACAGTGTCGTCTGCACTGTCACTGTTGTCGCTCATGCTGTCTCGTGTGAGCCGAGCGAAAAAAAGTGGACTGCCGGTGACTGCGCCCGGCGGTGTGTGCCTGGAGACTGTCCTGTTCGTGTGGCGGGTGTATGTCCGACAACCGGCAGAGACGACACATGGTTCCCGGCGTGACTCGCCGGCGTCGCCGCGGTACGCTCAGTCTGTACAGGTAGAGCGGTCAGTTTGCTTACAGACGAGACCGGGAGAGTATTGTCCGTATCGGAGACAGCGATATCGACGCCACACTCGACCGAGACGAGAGCCTGGGAGAGCGTGGAGAGGGGTCTGTACGGGTCGAGGGCACCGCCGGTGGGGCCGACCACGGGAGATCAGTCGACTCCGAGCGGGGTTACTGGACGTCGGAACTCGATGCCCGGGACAGCAGGTAGACCGCGGTGGCACCCAACACGATATCGAGTGCGAGCAGGACCACGACGCCGGGAACGACACCGTTCAGGGTGCCGCCGAACCAGGATACCTCGATCACCGTCATCACGTCCTCGCCGACGACCAGCGAACGCGCGGCGTCGACACCGTAGGTAACAGGGTTGAGCCGTGCGAACGTCTGGATCCAGCCCGGGAGTGCATCGAGCGGGAGGAACGCGCTCGAGAGAAACAACAGAGGAAACTGTAACAGGTTGGCACCGATAATCGTCGACTCCTGGTCTCGGGTGAGAATCGCAAGCGCGTTCGAGAACGCGACGAACCACAGTGAGAACACGATACCGACCAGGATGACGCCGATAGCACCGGGAACGCCGGTGGCGATATCTGCACCCAACACCAGCCCGAGCAGGAGGATGATCGCGATCTGAACCGCAATCCGAAACATCTCGGCGGCGGTCTTTCCCAGAAACACGGCCGTCCGGTTCATCGGTGTGACGAGCACCTTCTCGAACATCCCGTTCTCGATGTCGTTTACCAGGCCGACCCCGGAGGTGATGGCCGCCGCGAGAGCCACCTGTATCGCGATCGCCGGAACCAGGTACGTCTCGTAGCTGACACCGGGAATCCCCCGGTTGACGGCCCCTCCGGCGACGTTGCCGAACACCTCGGTGAACAGGACCAGGAAGATGATAGGCTGGACGAGCGAGACGACGAGCACGAACGGGTTTCGAACCGCCTTGAGATTCCACCGCTTGAAGTTCACCCAGACGTCGCCGAGAAACGAGTTGCCGCTGCGTGCGTCTGTTCGTCTCTCGCGTGTCTCGGCGGAGCTGTCGGTACCGGGGGTGCTCACTGTGACACCTCCGCGGTGTTGCTGTCTGGCTCGCTGTCCGGTTTCTCACCCGTGATGGCGAGAAACACGTCGTCGAGTGTCGGTGCACGGATGTTGAACCCGGTCACGGTCAGCTCCGCGTCCCGGAGTGCAACCAGCAGGTCCGTACCGTGCTGGCGGGCGCGCTCGCTGGTGACACTGACCCCCTCGTCGGTCTCCGTGACCGTCGCGTCCCCGAAGGCGTCGAACGTCTGTGCGATTGTCATCGCGCGCTCGCGCTCGGCCCCCCCGCCCTCCAGTTCGATGTCGAGGACGTCACCACCGACCTGGCGTTTCAGGTCGTCCGGGCTCCCGTCCGCGACGATCTGCCCGTCCAGGAGAACCGCCAGTCGGTCGCAGAGCTGGTCTGCCTCCTCGAGGTACTGGGTGGTGAGAAAGATGGTCGTGCCGAGGTCGTTGATCCGCTGGAAGTACTCCCAGAGGCGGTTGCGGGCTTTCGGGTCGAGTCCGGTCGTCGGCTCGTCGAGAAAGACCAGCGGCGGCTGGTGGACCAGCGCAGTCGCGGCGTCCAGTCGCTTCTTCATACCGCCGGAGAACCCCTCGGCACGCTTGTCCGCGACGTCGGCGAGGTCGACGAGGTCGAGCAGTTCGTCGACGCGACCGTCCCGGTCACCCCGCGAAACGCCGTAGGCCTCACAGGCAAAGCGGATGTTCTCCTCGGCCGTGAGCTCCGGGTCGATGCTGGTCTCCTGTGCCATGTACCCGATCGTCTCCCGGATCTTGTGTGCCTCCGAGCGGGCGTCGAAACCGTTGACCAGCACCTCGCCGCTGGTCGGCGACAGAAGCGTCGCGAACACCTTGATACTCGTTGTCTTGCCGGCCCCGTTCGGCCCGAGGAACCCGAAAAACTCCCCCTCGGGAACGGTCATGTCGACACCCTGCACGGCGGCGGTCCCGTCTGAGTACACGACTTCGAGTCCGTCGACATCGATCGTAGTTCGGCCGTTGGTGACAGAGTCCGGTGTCGTCCCGTTCGACCTGTGACCCTCGACGTCTGGTTGTGACATCAGACGGGTTAGGGCTTACAAACAAAAGTACGTTCGACACTACTGTTCCCGCGGTGTCACTCGCCCGCACCGACAGCTCGTGTGTAGAGCGGACACTGCTCGTGAGACCGGGGAGACGAGACGGTGAATCCGCGTGGCGTCGACACCGTCTCCCGACTCGCCCGACGAACCCGGGCGACCGGACAGCGGCCACCGTCTCGCGAGCGGGGGCTTCCGATTACCAGGTTCGACGGATCAACCGGCAGGACGGTCGGACGGTCCGGTGAGAGGGTACAGACTCTCACCTGGGGACACACGGTGCTCTCTCAGACGGGGGTTCAGGGCTGCTCGATGACGACGTCCTCGGTGACCGTGTACTGGCAGGCCAGACGGACGGTGTCCATCTCGTCGTGTGTGGCAAGTGCCAGCCGCGTGGCCTGTTCGTCGGCACGAACCGGCCCCTCGGTGAGCCTGATAGCGCAGGTTCCACACGTACCGTGACCGTTGCAGTTGAGGATATTCGTCACACCCGTATGTGGGCTGAGGTCGTGTTCGAGCAGAACGTCACGGAGATTACGACCCGCCTCGCACTCTACCTGTTCACCGTTGTAATCAATCGTCGGCACGCGATTGCCTACGGGGTCTACTGGTATATGTTTGCTCACCGCGTATCCGAGACGACCGACTCCCTCCGTGGTGTCGTGGGGTTCACCATCTCTCCCGGTGCAGACGGGAGTCGTGTCCGGTGTGCTCGAGTGCCGTGTTCCCGGAGGATGACAGAACTGGTAGCTGTCCCGTCAGTCGAAGAAGCTAAGCACTTATTGGATTCCGTGACATACTGTACCGTGTATGGACGGTGTCAACGACACGGGAGGCTCCGGGTACCAGAGCCGGCCAGACGCGGCCTGGACGGTGGCAGAACTCAACCAGAGGATCGAGACCGTCCTCGGCGGCGCCTCCGACAGGTTCCCCGACTACGTGGTCGGCGAGGTCACCGAGATCGACCACTACGAGTTCGGCTCGTTTTTCGAGCTACGTGACCCTGAGAACGACTGTGTCGTTTCCTGTCTGGTCTGGAGTCGAACGCGCTCGGCTCTCGACCACGACATCGAACCGGGAGCGAAGGCGGTCGTCGGCGCGACTGTCGATTTCTACGCCGAGCGGGGCTCCTGTCAGTTACTCGTCTCCGAGTGCTGGCCGCTCGGCGAGAGCGAACGACAGCAGGAACTCGACGCACTCCGGGCAGAGCTGCGGAGAGACGGTGTCCTCGACGACGACGGGAAGCAGTCGGTCCCACCCCACCCAGGCTGTGTCGGACTCGTCACCTCACCGTCGGGGTCGGCACGGGAGGACACGTGGGCGGCGGTCGACGAGCGCTCACCACGAACGGATGTTCTCCTCGATGGTGCATCCGTCCAGGGAGCCGACGCTGTCGGCTCGCTGATCGAGAGTCTCCAGTCTCTCGATTCGCACCCGGAGGTCGAGACGGTTGTTCTCACCCGTGGGGGTGGAGCCGACGCCGATCTCTGGTGTTTCAACGCGGAGCCGCTGGTGAGAGCGGTCGCAGACTGTGCAACACCGGTGGTCGCCGCCATCGGCCACGAGGACGACGAGACCCTCGTCGAGGACGCTGCCGACGCCCGTGCCATGACACCAACAGAGGCCGGTATCGTGGTGACGACTCCGACCAGCGACACGATGGCGCAACTGGCCGGCGTCGAGCGCCGGATCGATAGCTCATACCGCACACTCGTTGCCGAGCGACTCGAGCAGACCGAGCGGCGGGTCGTCACCGCGTACGATAGCGTGACACAGCAGGCGCGACAGAGGGAGACGGTCCGACAACAGGTACACAGCCTCGAGCGTCGGGTCACAGTCGCGTACCGGAGCCTCACGGAGACACGTCTCGACACCCTAAAGACCCGGCTCGACGACGCCATCCACGGTGTCGAACTCGCGGCGGAATCGGCGGTGGCGGAGCAACGAGCGACCAAACAGCGTCTGAGCGACCTCGAGGACCGCATCGACACGGCCTACCGGGCACTGACGACACGACAGCTCCAACAGTCGGCGACCCGGATCGAGACCGCTCACAGGGAGCATCAGACGGAGGCCCGCATCGCGGCGACCACAGCAGAGACCCGTCGACTCCGGCTGATTATCGCGGTTCTGGTCACTCTCATCTTGCTCGGTGTGGCCGGACTCGTTGCGGTGACGGTGCTCTGATATCCACAGCTTCAAACCGTCGTGCGGCCAACCAGAGACCACTGTGAGTTCTGAGGAGATTCAGACCCGAATCGACCGTCTCGAAGAGATCGCCGAGACACTCGAGGCGGGTGAGGTGGACCTGGTGACGGCAAAAAAACTCCGCGAGGAGGCAGACGACCATCTACAGACACTACGCCAGCAACTCGACGTCGGCGACGGTGAGATAATCGAGCTCGACACCGAGGAGTGAGACGTAGCGGTACCCCCAGGTCGGTGTTCGAGGGAGGAACCCGGGTCGTAATGCGCAGTCTCTACAGCCGGTAGTGGCACACGAGATAGCTTTTCGATAGTGACTGTCGCCGTCGCTGTCCGGACCTCGTTGACCGATACCGCCACCTCGTACTCCCCAGGTTCGGCCGGGTTGTCGACCGCCGGGTACCCGACCAGAACTGTGTCGTCCGTTATCATCATGTGGCCCGTGTCGAGTTCGGTAGTAAACGAGAACTCGTTGTTGTTAACTCCGCTGATAGCGTCGGCGTCGAACTCCTCGTCCGCGTTTCCGTCACCGGAAACACCTACGCCGAGCCTGATCTCGTCGCGTTGTGCGGGCTCCACGACGAACTGGTCTCGGGGATAGGTGGTGCTCACCACCCCGAAACACGGGGCTGTCACCCCGGAATCTGCGACACCGCGACCCGCGTGGAGCAGGGCAATCGGGTGACACTCCCTGTCGGTCGTCACTGTTCCCCCGCGGACCGCGCCGTCCACACAGACATCCACTGGGCCGGATACCCCCCTGATACCCGGCCATAGGGCTTAATTGCCGCTATCACTAGTAATACTTAGAGGTATGAATCTCGGAGACATAGTCGCGGCGGATACGACAAACGCTCCGGTGGCACGGTACGTGTTCGGAGCGATCGTGGCCCTACTGCTCGTTGTTGCGGCCGGACAGTGGTACGTGCTCGGCGGTCTGACAGAACTGTACCTCGGTGTTCCGGTCTGGCTCTGGCTCCAACTTGCTATCGTCGTGGCCATGCTGGTCCTGGCCTGGGTCGCGATGGGTGTCTGGACCGCGGCAAACAACAGGGACTCGACCGACACCGACGGGGACACAGAATGGTAGCCACGACCGCACAGCTAATCTTCGGGGCGTACCTGGTCGGTGTGTTGCTCATCGGTGTCTACGCCTCGCGGTTCACCGAACACACGCCTACCGACTTCTACGTCGCCAACCGGAGTGTCGGAACGGTGGTGCTGGCGCTGACGCTCGCGGCGACGGTGCTGAGTGCGTTCACCGTCTTCGGTATCGGCGCGGACACGTCGGGAAGCGGCCTCGGGACGTTCTCCTTTCTGGCGATCGCGGCGGTGTTCTACACGCTCTTTTTCTCGACCGTCGGGGTCGCACTGGTCGAGATCGGCCGAGAGCGTGACATCGTGACCCCCTCGGAGTACATCCGCGAGCGCTACGACAGCCCGCTCGTCGGAGTGGTGTATCTCGGTGTGACCGGCGTCTTCATGATCGCACTGATTGCCGGCCAGCTCATCGGCGGTGGTGTCGCACTAGACGTGTTGCTCGACATCCCGTTCCGTCCGGCGGTGTTGCTGATGGCGGGGTTCATGCTGGTGTACATCCACATCGCGGGCTACCGGGGGGTCATCTGGTCCGACGCCGTCCAGTCGACGGTGCTTTTTGCTGTGCTGGCGGCCGTGGTCGGCTACGTCGTGTTCTCGCTGGACAGTGCCGATATCGCACAGGATGCCGTCACCGAGACGGAGGGACTCTTCGACCTCGCCGGCCCGGCCGACGTCTGGTCACCGCTGTTCGTCATCACCATCGCCATCGCCTTCGCGTTCGGTGTTCCGGGCTACCCCCACAACATCCAGCGGTACTTCTCGGCCTCGGACCCGGACGTGATGCGCAAGTCCGGGTTCCTGTTTGCCGTCGTGGCGATCCCGATCTACCTGTTCGGCGCGCTGCTGGGTGTCTGGTCTGTCGGCATCATCCCGGAACCCGAGAACGTCGACTACGTGATTCCGCTGGTGGTCCAAGAACTGCTCAACCCGGTCGTGTTCGGGGTGGTGATGGCCGGTGCAATCGCGGCCATCATGTCCACTGCTGACTCTGTTGCACTCACCATGAGTTCGATGCTGAGCCGCGACGTCTACCGAGAGTTTCTCAACCCCGAGGCCACCGAGCGCCAGCAGGTGCGTGTCACACAGTTGCTGTTGATCGGACTCGTCGGGCTCGCGGTCGGACTGGCGCTGTTACAGCCTGCCGGTATCTTCAATCTGGTTGCGTTTGCTGTGGTCGGCTTCGCCACCACCTCCGCACCCGTGTTCCTGGGTGTCTACTGGGAGCGAGGCACCGCTGCAGGGGCGACCGCCTCGTTACTGCTGGGGCCCGGTGTCACCATCCTCCTGTTTCTGGATATCATTCCCGGGTCACTGACCGGCGGCGCACACTACGGGTTCGTCGGTGTCGTCATCGCGTACGGCGTGTTTGTCGCCGTCAGCCTCGCCACCGACACCCCGGCTGAAGACGCTGTCGGCGAACACTCCCGACGCTTCTGGAACCGGGCCGACTGACCTGTCGACGGTATCTCTCTATCGACTGGGCACCCAGGACCGAGCCCACGAGCCAGCTATCGGGCGAGCGGCCGGCCCGGTCAGGGGAGTGCGTTCGACTCACCGGCCAACAGCCGGTAGCTCTCGAGTGTCCCCGTCATCGGCGGCGCGTCGTCGTCGTTTTTGTGTTGGGTGCCGTAATCCATCCACCGGCCACCGCTGTAGCTGTACATCTCGAAGGCAGTTGCCGTCTCGATTATCAGATCGACAACTGCACGCTCGGGGGCGTCACGCGGGACCGCGACCGACCGAACACCGTCCTCGTGGTCCATCACCCAGACCGCGATACCGTCCTCGAGCATCTCTGTTGCCTCGGTTTCTGACAGGGGTCTGTCTGGCCATCCCTCGGCTGGTTCGGGTTGTTGCACGTGTGGGCTACAACCTCTGCTCACCTGTGTGTTGTGGCTGTGTGCCCCGTCGGCTCCCGCCAGGTGTGGGCCCCGAGCGGTTCGCGTGGTGTCGGGGACGTCGACAGGGGACCGCGCGGTGGCTGCCGAGTGGCTACGGCTGCCGGGTGTCCGACCGAGGAAGCTGTACGGTGACCACCGTTCCACGGGGGTCGTTGTCTCCGACTCGCACGTCCCCACCGTACGCATCGACCAGGGTTCCCACGAGAGAGATACCGCCGCCCGCCCCCTCACGGCGTGGGTTGCGGAGCGTCTCTTTCTCACTGTCGGGGATTCCTGGCCCGTTGTCCGTGACCGACAGTCTGGCCGTCTTCGAGTCGGTCTCGACCGCGACGTGGACTCGTGGCTCCTCGGCGTCGTTGTGCTCGACTGCGTTCTCGAGTATGTTGTCCACGACCGACCGCAGTCCCACGTTGGCGGTGACGAAGGCCTGGTCGGGAAACTCGGTCGTCACGGAGAGACCGTACGTGTTCTTTAGCTGTGCGGTTATCTCGGCAGTAATGGCCACGAGGTCGACAGCCTCCAGTTCCGGGTTGCCAACCAGTGTTTCTGCGACGACACCGGTCGTCTCGATGCGGGCGAGTGCCTCGTCGGTCTTCTCGGCGAGAACCGACGCGCTCTCTGTGTCCGATACGTCGTGTTCTTCGGCGAGGAGATCCACACGACCCTGTATCACATTCAGGTCGTTACGGAGGTCGTGTCGGATGAGGCTGTTGACGAACCCCAGTGCAGTGTTCACCTCGCGCACCCGGCGGGCCTCGGTACGCAGTCGAACGGTACTGTAGCCCGCGACGACCCCCGCGATGCCCCCGGCCTCGGTCGCGAGCAACAGTGGGAAGATCGCCTCACCGACAGCGCGTCCCTCGAACGCCCGCACGGCGAGTGAGAGAGCCATAACGGCTCCAAACAGGGTAGCGCCGACCAGACACCACCCGAGAACTCGCAGCCGACTCCCGTGGGGGAGGTCAGTGTCAGACAGTCGGTAGCCGGCGTACACTAGCACAAGCGCCGGCAGTCCGTCCAGCACGACCGCGACGAGCGGACCGACCGACTCGTCGAGCGTGTAGAACTCGCTCGTGTGATGAACAACCGCAGTGAGAAACAACAGCCCACCGAATACCATAATCACAGACGAGGGCGCTGTCCGGAGACGACGAGGGTTCATGCTGTATATTGTTTCGTGGTTTTTAATAAGATTTTGAACGGTCATCACAATACCGGGAGTGTCCCCTCCCGGTGCGTATCGTCTGCACCCCGGTACAGGTGTCGTCACCGCGACTGTGTGAACCGTCGGGCGTTGTACCCGTGCTGTCTGCCGGCTCGATACGCTCCTGAACAGGCCCGAGACCGCACACGATGTGGCGGAGATCGGCCGACGGTATCGACCACACCGGAGACCCGACCCCGTCGGCGAGTGTCTGGTTGCCGATAGCGTACACCGGTCGGCGTGCTTTCCTGATCTGCACGGTGGCACCGATCCGATTCGGGCACACGACGGCGGTATCGCTCAGCTCCCTACTGACTGTCTCCTGCTGTGTTGACCCCGTGGTCCTCTCCGGCCAACCCCACGAGTCCTCGCCACACGCGCCGACTGCTATCCCGACTCGGTGTCACCGGGCCCAGAACCGCTCGATAGCCGCCCCGACGCTGTCTGACTCGACAGGCGTGAACTCTCGTTGTTGTTGTGGCGAGAGAAAACGCCGGAGATCGCGGTCGTGGCTACCGTACCGCTCGTCTACGAGGACCCGGACACCGGTTTCCTCTGCGCCACGGATGACCCGTCCGATCGACTGCCGGAGCTTCCGTGTCGAGGGGACCAGGTGGGTCGCTTCCAGCCCGTCTGTCGTCTCGATCGCCTGTGCGTAGGCCAACTGGACGGCGTTCATCTCCGCGTCCCGGGGCACCTGCGGGACACCGATGTTGAGGCAGGTGTGGAGCTTCTCGCCGTCGAAGTCGACACCCTCGGTGATGGTGCCACGGAGACTCGTACAGAGTATCGCGTCCCCCTCGGCAAAGAACGTCTGGAGTAACTCGTCGGTCTGGTCGGCCGAACTGGGTTCGTCCAGCAGGTGACGCTTCCCGGTCGAGACCGTCTCGAGGTACTCGTGAGCCCACGCGGCCTCGTCGTAACTCGGCGTCGCGATCAAAATGTTCCCGCTGGTCTGTGCCACCTGCTCGATGACCGATGCGTACTTCGAACGGGTCTCGGTCATCGCGGCAGGGTCGGTCGTTCTCTCACCACGGTTCGCGCTGGTGAACTTCGGCAGGTCGGCCACCAGTGACAGCCGGTTCTCCGGGGGGAATCTGAGCGGGAACCGGTCGAGTGTGGTCGGCCGGGTCTCGTGTTCGGCGGCCGTCTCGTCGGTGATACCGTTTGCTCGGAGCGTCGTGCCGGCACCGTCGTCTGGCTTCTCGCTCTCCAGCACACCGGGCCGTGGCACCGCGTCGACACCGGTCGCCTCGCGAAACAACGCCACCGGCTTGAGGGTCGCACTCATCAACACCCCACCGCCGAGTTCGGCAAAGACACGCCGCAGTTCCCGTCGCGGAATACAGTTGAACAGCCGCAGTTCGGGGGTCCACTGTCGCACCCAGTTCGGGTAGTCGCCCGGGATGGTGGTCTTTGCCGACGGCTGTGCCCGGACCTCTGGGTGGTACACCTCCCTGGGCGTCTCGACCCACTGCCGGAGAAACGCGCCGACCTCCCGTCCCTGTGGGGTCCGGCTGTGGACGTCACGGTCCGCCAGTGTGTCGTACACCGCCTCCAGGGCCTCCATGACCGGCTCCACCATCTGCAGTGCTGCGGGTGAGAGCCCATCGCGTCTCTCCACTGCGTTCAGCAGGTGGTCACCCCACTCGGGGTGTTCGGGCTCCGCCATCGGTATGATCTCTGGGTCCCTAGACTCTGTCTCCCCGTCGGTGTCGTTGGCGAACACGACCTCGTTGCACTCCCGACACGCGTCGAGGAGCTCCTCCCGAGCGACGGTCAGAACCTCCTCGGCCGTGATCAGATCGTCGATACCGAAGCCGTCGGTCTCCACCCCCAGTTCGTTTTTCGCGATGCGCTGGGCGAGCCGTGCGTCCCCGGGGGACAGCCCCGGTGTCGGACTCTCGTCGAGGCTGTGTGTCGCGTACTGTCGTGCGATCCTGACGTCGTTTCGCGCCCTGTCGAGCGTGTAGAGGTCGAGTGACGTCGAGAGGGTGTCACGGCTCTGTGCCTCTAGCTGGTGGGCCTCGTCGACCACGGCGATCGTCTGCTCGTCGAGTAGCCCCAACTTGCCGTCGGTCAGACGCCGTGTCTCCGGGTCGAAGAGGTGGTTGTAGTTGCCCAGAACAACCTCGGCCCGTTCCGCGAGCAGTCCCATCAGCTCGTGTGGACAGCGTCCGGCGGCGACAGTCGCGCCGAACAGCGTCTCCCGGTCGACAACGTGATTCGGCGCATCCGCGAACTCGACACGTGAGTCTCCCGTCTCGGAGAAGGTGGCCGCGTAGAACGGGTCGAACCGGCCCTGGCGGTTCGGCGAGAGCTGGTCGTACCCAAGCTCCTGTAGCCGGTCTGCGTCGACTACCTCCGAGGAGTGGGGGAGATGTTCGGGGTAAGGCGTCTCGATACCGTTTATCTCCAGTCGGTCGTACTCACCGCCGTCGGGCGGAGTCAGCTGTCTGACCAGACGCCGGACCGCACGGGCCCTGTGTGGGTCGTACCGGTGCTGTTCGGTTGCCTGCCTGGCGGCCTCGCCCGCGTTCGACCAGTCGTACTCCACCGTCGAGTACGACGGCGGGTTCAGTGTGTCCGGCCAGTCGAGAGGCACGTCGCTGTCGAATCTGATGAGCTCTCTTGTCGTCTCGCGGAGGTCGTCGATAGCCTCGCGGCTGTCTGTGCCCGGCAGACCGGCGTTGCTGATCGCTCGCAGCTCTGCCTGGCCCCGCATGACGACGGTCGGTATCGGCTCGGTCCCGGCCGGCAGTGCCTCGTTGATCCCCCGTAACTCGCCGACGAACTGCTCTAACTGCTGTTTCACCGGTGTCACGACCACGGTCCGGTCGTACGCCGGAAACTCGCCGTCTGCCGGCGCCCGGTCGGCCAACTGGTCGGGGTCGCGCATCGCGTGGATGCTCGCAGTCACCGCTGCCAGTGTCTTGCCGGTCCCACAGGCACCCTCCTTCAGGTAGTAGCCGTGGCCCCCGAGGGCGTCGAGAAAGGAGTCGACTGCCGTTTGCTGGTCGCTGTAGATCGCGTCGTATCGAAAGTACGGCGTCCACCCGGCGTCGATCTCCGCTACGGGCGTCGCATCCACCGTCTGTCGGGCCGTCGTCTCCGCCTGACCCGCGTCTGTCGGCGGCAGTTTCTCCAGCGGAGCCGGCAACACCGAAGACGAGGGCGACTCTCTCTCCTGTGAGACCATGTCTATACAACAGAGTGCGCCCGCCGTCTTCAATCTTCAGTTCACCATCCGTCACGGGCGGGCGGTTTCTGCGCTCCCAGTCTGCTCTCGCCTGGTCTGGCCGACAGGCTGGACTGTCGCCCGGTTGCGGTTACTCTCTCTGTCGACGGGCCAGCAACGCGGTCAGTGCCACTGCGAGCACCCCCGCGAACAGGGTGAACCCGGGACCACTACCGTCACCCTCGGTTGTCTGGTCCGTGTCCGACGGCTCATCGCTGCCGTCGCCGGAGTTTTCGGACCCGTCTGAACCTGTCGGGTCCGACGTGTCGTCGGCATCACCGCCATCGTCGGGGTTGGAGCCGGTGTCGTCACCGCCGTCGGTGCTGTTGGAACCGGTACCGTCACTGCCGTCGTCGGGATTGGAGCCGGTGTCGTCACTGCCGTCGGTGTCGTCCGGGCTCGGAGCGTCGGGTGCCCCATCGTAGACGTCCGACAGGTCGTCGACGGTCGGAGCGTTCACGATTGTCACGGTCTCACCCGAACTGTCGATGTGGAAGGCGTCACTGTACGGGCTCCCGTCGGAGAGCAGGTAGGTATCCTCGGCTCCGTCGACCCCACTGCCCGCGTACTCGTCGAGAACTGTCGTGTACGCGTCGACGAACTCCTGTGCATCGTCCGGGGAGTCCCAGCGGGTCTCCCAGACGTAGGCGGTTTCGCCGGTCTCGGCGGAGCTCTCGTTTGTGTAGACGAACATCTTGTCGCCGTTCCACCCGGTGGACGCCGGGTGGGTGAAGTCGAACCGTGACGGCGTATCGACACCCTGGAACGGGAAGTTGGGTCCCATCACGACGGCCGAACGGGTGTCGAGACTGGGGTAGTAAAGCAGCATGAACAGTCCCACCTCACCGAAGCTCGCGTAGTTGACCCCGTTCTCGAAGGTCTGTGTCGACCACTCCTCGGTGCTAGTGTCGGTGTAGTCGATCTCCGCCGGTCGGTCGTCCGGATAACGCTCGGGGTGGAGGAGCTGCTCGGTGCTGACCGGTGGCTGGTCGTAGAGTGCGTTCATCGCCTCGACACCGCCGCGGTTGTTTGCTGTCCTGAACAGTTCGGCCGTCTCGCTGTAGGGTCCGAGTCCGTACAGCACGAGGCCGGGGTTCTCGAAGTCGAGAATACTCGACGGACCGCTCTCGGGGGGTGGGGCGCAGTCCCACTCCCCGTTACACCGGTCCCGGTAGTTCTGACCGACGAAGGTCGCGTCGGCCTCGATGAGGCTCGTGTTCAGCGTCGAGGCCTCCTCGGTCGGGCCACCGCGGAACGTATCGAGCGTGCCGAGATTGGTGTCCTGCAGTCGGTGAACCAGCTCGTGACCGAGTGTGAACTCGTTGAACCGCCCCGCCTGCTCGCCGCCGTCGACGATAATCGCAATCTCGCCGGCGGCGACCCCGAGCTCGGGGATACCCGAACTCGTGTAAAACGCCGCTGCGCTACCACCGTCTGCCTGGTTCCCGACACGGTCGTCGAAGTACGACTCCGCCTCGGGGACCACGAACAGTGCCTCGAACTTCGTGTTCTGGTGTAGCCGGTCTTTCGTGGTGACGTTCTGGTTGACAGCCTCGTCGAGCTGTCGACTGGTGTAGTTGGCGTACTCCTGGCGGGGGAGAACGTTGAGATTCGGTGTCTCGTCGAACTCCAGCCCGCGGATCTGTTCGACACGGGCCATCGAACGTGCGAGAATCTCGTCCAACTCGGACTTCGTGTAGCCGTTGTCCGGTGTGATATCGAGTGACTCGTTGTACCAGTAGCCGTTCTCCCAGCCGAGAACGTCTTCCTCCGGGTCGTCCGGCGCGGAGTCACTCCCGGCTGGGTCTGTCTGGGCGACGCTAGTGTTTACAGTTCTGTCGGCGGTGACCTCGGAGAGGGAACCCACAGCAGCTGGTGACACCGAAACAGCCGTCCCACCGGCTGTAACGGCAACAACCAGGATGAGGAGGGAGGCCACGACGACACTACGCAGGAGGGCCTTGGGTTGCATTCTAATCCCGTGTAACTGGTATACTCATAAAAATGATTCGTAAGCCACGCTCTGTACCCCACCCAGTGCCTGCAGGGGGTCTCGACTGGTGTAGGTAACTGACCGGGCGGTCAGTCACGTCTCACACCCTGAGACAGTCCGGCAATCGTATCTTGAGACAGGGGTATCTGCTACTCGATGAGTAACGGGACAGACCCGGATTCGACGGACGTGACCTATCTCGGACTGTCGAGGAAATCACTCCTCCTCGAACTGGCCCGGGCGTCGTACGCGGTCGGCATCGGCACCGCGGTGACAACTATCCTCGTGTTTGGAGTGTACGTTCTCGGGATCGAACCGCCGGGAGTAGTCCTCCTCACCGGTTTCTCGGTCGGCCTGGTGTTTCTCCCGGCCGGGCTGTACCTCTACGATCGGTGTCGTGAACGTGACCTCGTCATCGCCGACCTCGGACACGCGATAGTCCGTCCAGCCGCCCTCCTGTACCGGGTTCTTCGAAACCCGTGAGAACACTCCCGCCGAAACTGCACCCCGACGACCTGCTGTGCGTGCTCTCCGGGTAGCCGTTCGAACGAGTCGTCTCGACCTACCATTACGACTGAACGAACGCGTACCGGTCGGGCGGTCAGTAGCGCTCGCCGTGTCGAGGTCACTCCTCGTCCACAGCGGTCCATCTCGCCACGGCGTTTCGTCCTCGTGACACCCATCTCGGTCGGTCTCCGAAACTCGACTCACTCCACCGGTGTCGTCGTCGGACTCTCCGGACAGAGACCGGAGGAGAGACGAGCGCGACGAGACTACGACTGTGGTCACAGAACTCCCGTAGGCACCGACGTCAGGCGAATCGGTCGGCGAGGTAGCCGCCAACGGCACCAGCCCCGGCGTTGAACGCGGTCGCGACCACTCCGGAGGTGATGACGATCACAGCCACGGTGACACCGCCGGCGAGTTTGCCGATCTCCGCGCCGCCAGCGACTGCCCCGATTCCGAGAAAGACCAGTAAGGGGACGGTGAGCGCAGACGAGACGGCCCCGGTCGCGGCACCCACACGGACACCGGAGTCACCATCGTACAGGTTCGCCCCGATAGCGCCACCGACGAGCGCCCCGAGTCCGGGAACGATAGACGAGACCAGCGCTCCGACGCTGGCCCCGTACACAGTGCAGGATACGAACGTGGCGGTGGTACCGCCCTCGCGAGAGACACGGCGCCGAGTCTGCCGGCGCGTGTAGACGTACAGCACAGCGAACCCGGCGAGCGCGAGGCCGGTCACGCCGAGTCCGATTGCGAGAGCGTCCACGAACGGCTCTGCCGCGTTTATCAGCTCCGACTGGGTTATCCCGTTTGGCTCGACATCCCGCTCGAGCACAGTCTCCCTGATCATCGCCCGGTCGATCTGTGTGTACATACCAACACTGACTGCCGTCAGCACGAGTCCAGCGACACCAGCAAGAACCCCCAGTATCCAGTCAGCCGCACCCGGCACGGGGTCGGAACTGTCCGGCGGGTTGTCGGGACTCTGCCTCTCTTCTCGACTAACGTCGACACTCGACATACTCGACCCTTGAAACTGGACCCACAGATAACCCCGAGCGGTGTCTCTCGACGTGTAACGCCG
>JAQCNM010000054.1 GCA_028275025.1 Halovenus sp. | reverse complement strand
GCCACCGAGCCGCCGCCGGCCCCGACGGTCTCGACGTCGACCATCGGAATCCCAACCGGATGCCCGCCGACCGACGCCTCGGTTGTTCGCTCGACGACTCCGTTCCGGACGAGACCCACGTCGGTCGATGTTCCGCCCATATCGAAGGTCACGACACCGTCGGTATCAGCCGGTGTGAACAGTGACCCGCCGACGGCACCTGCCGCCGGCCCGGAGAGCACCGTCGTGACCGCCCGCTCCCGGACCGTCGCGACGTCCACGATACCGCCGTTTGACTGCACGATCTCCGGGTCGACGAGCCCCCGTTCGCGGGCCCGGTCGAGCAGTGCGTCGAGATAGCGCCGGACCACCGGTGTCACGGCTGCGTCAACAACGGTCGTCGCGGTCCGCTCGTACTCGCGAAACTCCGGGAGCGTCTCGTGGGACGCGACAACCGGAACGTCGAGTGTCTCGCGGAGCCGTCGGGCGACACGCCGCTCGGTCTCCGGGTGGGCGTAGGCGTGAAGCAGGGCGACCGCCACACTCTCGACTGTCGCGTCGGCCGTTTGCTCGCGGAGCCGGTCGACGAGCGCCGCGACCGCGGCGTCGTCTGGCTCCCGCTCGATACCGTCGACCGTCGCGCGCTCGTCGAGTTCGTACCGCCGGTCGGCCGGAACCAGCGGCTCCGGCCGGTCGGCGTCGGGGTCGTACAGGGCGGGCCGGTTCTGTCGCCCGATTTCGACGACGTCACCGAACCCGTCGGTGGTGACGAGCGCCGTCTCCGCGCCCGCGTCCTCCAGGAGAGCGTTCGTCGCTACCGTTGTCCCGTGCCGGAACCGCTCGACCGCCGCGGGGTCGATATCTGCCCGCTCACAGACACTCTGGACCCCCGAGAGCACCCCCACACTCTGGTTGTCGGTCGTCGGCAGCTTTGCCGTCGTCACAGCTCCGTCTGCGACGAGCACGACGTCGGTGAACGTCCCGCCGACGTCGACCCCGAGCATCGGGCCGCGCTCGCTCATACTCGTCGATGGTGGTCGAGGCGTTTCAACGCACCGCCTCCGACGGTGGGTGGTGTCTGGAAGCCAGCAGGACGGTCTGTTCCGGAATTCAAGGGGTTCTTTGTTCCGGACACGCTGTGTGGGGTATGGACGACAGGCTCATCGACAGCGACCGGCTGACACTGGAGCGGCGGTCACTGCTCCCGGGCGAGGGGTTTTTCTACCCTGACTCGCTTCAGCAGGAGCGTGCCGAACAGGAGGCCGTGACGGCGTTCGCGGAGGCCGACACCGTGGTCATCGCAGACCCCGACGCCGACGGACTCGCGTGTGTGGCCCTCGTTCGAGCGGCCCACGGCGAGGGGGCGCTCGTGTCTGCCAGCCCGCACAACATCGACGAGGCGCTCACCCAGGTCAGCGAGTACGGCACCGGAACGAGGGTGTACGTCTGTGACCTCTGTCCCGACAGCCCTGCCGATATCGAGGCGTTGCCCGCGGCCGTCGAGGCGGCGTCGTCGCTCACCTGGTACGACCACCACCAGTGGGACGCAGAGCTCACAGACCGGGTCCGAACCGCAGGTGCCGAACTGGTGGTCGGTGAGTCCGACGTGGTCTGTAGTGCCGACGTCACACTCGAGGAACTCGACGCCACGTTCGACGAGCAGTACACCGACCTGGTCGCGGTCACCCGGGACCACGACCTCTGGCTGCGGGAGGACGACCGCTCTGACGACCTCGCGGACTACGCCTACTGGGCCGACGAGGAGGCCTACATCGAGACCGTCACCGAACACGGGGCGGACCTGCCGGCCGACGTGCAGGAGATGCTCGCCGAACGGCGCGTCGAGAAGTCCCAGCTCATCAAGAAAGCCGTCGAGCGCGCCCGGTTGCGCGAGGTCGGGCCGTGGACCGTCGGCGTCACCTACGGTCGTTGCTCGCAGAACGAGGTGGCCGAGGCTCTCCGCGAGCAGGGGGCCGACGCGGCGGTCGTCGTCAAACCGTCGGGCTCTGCCTCTATCCGGGGGACGGACAGCTTCGAACGCTGTCACGAGGTCGCCGCACAGGTAAACGGCGGCGGCCACCCGAAGGCGGCCGGCTGCAAGCCCGACATCTACCACGACATGCTCGACTACGCCCACCACTGGAGCACCCAGGGTGCGGTGACGAAACAGACGATCATCGACGGGTTCCGCCGTCTCGCCGACGAGACGGCCTGATCCCTGCCGGCCGGCTCTCCGGTCGACTTTTGCCGATACAGACCCGAGACAGACCTGATGTCTTCGCCCTCCCGACACACTCGTCGGCGCGTGCTCGCCGGTCTCGCCGCAGTCACCGGGAGCGGCGTGTTCGCGGGCTGTCTCACGGGCGACTCCGCGGACGACCGCGACCCGACCGACGGCTCCACAGCTCCTGACACCACACCGGGCGACGGTGGTTCGGGACCCGAGAGCCCCGGCGGGTCCAACGGGACCGGCCCGGACGACGGTGGCCGGGGCGACACCGCCGACTGTGCCGGCGCGTCGGTCCACGAGGGGTACGCCGAGACCCGCGTCAGCGTCACGACCCCCGACGGGGAGACACTGGGGTCGGTGACGGCGGCGGTCGCCGACACCGCTGAGACCCGACGAACTGGGCTGAGCGAGACGGCGTGTCTCCCGCCCGACCGGGGAATGCTCTTTGTCTACGGCGACTCACAGGCACTCAACTTCTGGATGATAGAGATGTCGTTCGGGCTCGATATCGTCTACGTCGACGACGAGGGGGTGATAACGTCTATCCACCACGCCGACGCACCCGGACCGGGCGAGTCCGGGACCGAGCAACACCACCAGTACCCCGGCACGGGACAGTACGTGCTTGAGGTAACCGAGCACTGGACGACAGAGCGCGGTGTCGAGGCGGGCGATGTCGTCCGTTTCGACCTCTGAGCCGGTCGGGCTCGACTACCGGAGGAGTGGTGAAACCGCGAGCGCGGCCGCGGCCACGAGCAACAGGTAGTCCGGCCACCGGAATCGGAGACGCGGAGCTGTCGGGTTCCAGGCGAAACAACGGGCCCGGAGTGCGAGTGAGAGTGTCGTCGCCCGCTCGAACGCCCGGCTCAGCCCGGTCTGTGCCAGCCGCCGGCTCCACTCGACGCGCCCGAGTCCGTGGCCGCTCCGGGCCTGGAGTGCGAGCCGCGCCCGCCGGAGGTCGTCGAGCAGAACGGGAAACAGCCGGAACACGAGCGCCACCCCGACACCGAGTAGCTGCCCGAGCCGTCCGGGCACGTGGTGCTGGATAGCCGCCCGGGTCTCCCGAACCGGTGTCGTCCGGACGTACGCCGCCGAGACGAGCAACACGAGCAGCAGTTGATAGCCGGCGACAACAGAACCGGGGGCCTGCTCCGGGTCGACCCACGGCGGGCCGAGTCTGAGACTCGCAAACAACGGCGCCGTCGCCAGCAGGACCAGCACGAACCGGTAGCTCCACAGCACACGCCAGGGGGTGAGTCGAGCGGCGGCGAGCCCACCGACTGCGAGTGCGGTCAGCACACCGAGCACGGGGGGTGTGTCGGCGGCGAGCGCGGCGACGGCGAACCCGAACTGTCCCAGCAGCTTCGACCGCGGGTCGAGCCGGTGTAGCGGTGTCGTCTCGCTCTCGTAGCCTATCATCGCCCGTCCGGAACCCGCACGTCGACATCCCGGAGCGGGGAGAGGTCGGCCGGTGTCGTATCGGCGACGAGACTCCCGTCGCTCATCGCCAACAGCCGGTCGGCCCGCTCCAGCAGGTCGCGCAGGTCGTGTGTGACCACGACGACACCGGTCCCGGCCTCGTGCAGGTCGTCGAGTCGGGTGAGCACAGACCGGCGGGCGGGCAGATCGAGCCCGGTGAACGGCTCGTCCAGAACGAGATGCGAGGGTTCCATCGCGAGCGCACCGGCAACGGCGACCCGGGACTGCTCACCCCCCGAGAGCCGGTCGACCCGGTCTGGTTTCCGGTCTGCCATGTCGACTGCCGCGAGCGCGTCGTCGACACGGCGTCGTATCTCCGCCCGGTCGAGGCCGAGATTCTCCGGTCCGAACCGCACGTCGGCGCCGACTGTCGCGGCCACGAACTGGTCACGGGGTCGCTGGAACACCATCCCGACACTCGTCCGTGCCGCGACCGGCTCGTCGCCGACGTCGTGCCCGTCGACGGTCACCGACCCCTCGTCGGGTGTGAGCAACCCGTTGAACTGGCGAACGAGTGTGGTCTTTCCGCTGCCGTTCGCCCCGACGAGCACCACGAACGAGCCGTCCTCGACCGTCAGCGAGACGTCGTCGACGGCGGTTGCGTCACCGTACCGGTGGCTGAGACTCTCGACAGTGATCATCGCCGGTCGGCGACGGCGACGTGACCACCACGGACCAGTGTGAGTACCACGGCCGCCTTCAGCAGGTCACCCGGTACGAACACCAGTGCCCCCTGTACCGCGGCGGTCCCGAGTGACTGGTCGGTCGTGGCCGCGAGCCAGGGGACCCCGAGGGCGTAGATGAGACCGATGCCGGCGACCACGGCGAGCACCTGGAGTTCGACCCGGACCTGGGTCAACGACCGCGGTTCGACCTGCCGGTGGACGAGTCCACCGACGAGTGCTGCCGCGAGCGGATAGCTGACCAGATACCCACCCGTCGGTCCGGTGACGACACCGAGCCCGGCACCGAACCCTGCAAACACCGGCGCACCCGCGATGCCGGCGAGCAGGTACAGCACCATCGACAGCCCACCCCAACCCGGGCCGAGTGCGAGTCCCGCGAGCACCACCCCCGCGGTCTGGAGTGTGAACGGCACCGGTCCAAACGGTATCGTCACCTGTGCGAGGCCCGCGGTCAGCGCCGCAACCACCGCCGCGAGCACGAACTGCTCGACTGTGCTGTCTCCGACGAGCTCGACCGAGTCGTACTCCTGCCGTGCCATACATCACTCTGACCGGTAAACCGTGATATGCGCTCCGGTTTACGAAGCGGTCGGCCGGCGGCTCTCGCGACTCGGCGGTGTCGGTCCCGTTTTCACTCGCGGACAGTTGCCCCCGTGTCGCTGGGTCGGACCAGCCTGACAGTTCCGTTGCTGTCGACCGCTTCGAGCGCCCGCTCGGCGGCCACCCTCGCCCGGTCGGCGTCCTCGACCGTCGTGACACCGTAGACCGCCGGCCCCCAGGAGGACTGACCTGCACCGACGACACTGTCGGCGTCGGCCAGTCCCGCGACGAGTTCGTCCGCTGGCGGTCGGTAGACCCCGCCCTGCTCGTCGGTGTACCAGCCACCGTTGAGCCGGCCGAGACGTCCGACCGCCCGACCGAACGCCTCGACGTCACCCGTGGCGGCCGCGGGTAGCAACCGACGTGTCAGCAGCGTCGCGATCTCGTCGGCGACCCCCGGGTCTGCCTGCTCGACGACTGCCCGCATCTGGCTGTCCTCTCTGTCGCCGCTCGGTCCCGGGTCGGCCGTCGGCACGACGAGAACGAACCGCAGTTTCTCGGGCGGGCTCCACCGGCCGAGCAACGGGGGGACCTCCCAGGAGTCCGACCGGGCCGGGCCGGTACTGAACTGTGCCGTGGGATGGCCGATGTCGACCACGAACCCTCCCCGCTCGAAGGTCGCCACCCCGACACCACTGCGACCACCCCGTCCGAGCGCCGGTGCTCGCTCGCGTGGCGCGGGCTCCCGACCGTACGCCCGGGCGACACCGGCCAGACAGGCGAGCGCGAGCTGTGTCCCGCTCCCCAGACCGACGTGGCGCGGAAACCGCTCGCGAACGGTGACCCGCGCTCCGCCGACGCCGAGTGTATTGACGGCCGCCCGGAGATACGGCTCGACGGCGTCGTCGTCACACTCGACAGTCGACCCCCGCTCGGCGTCGAGCACGACCGAGGGCTCCCGTAGACCGACACCGACGCCGCCGTAGAGCCGCGGATGTGCGGGCGAGAGGTTCTGGAACCCGAAGTGGAGCCGCGCACCCGTCTCGACGCTCACCATGCGTTCTGTTGTATCGCGTCGACAATAAGCGACCGGGAGCCGCTCCGTGGCCCGCTCCGGAGCCTGACCGGTCAGTCCGTGTGTCTCGTCGGCCCGTCGAGTCGGCCGTGTGCCCGCTCGACCGACGTGAGAACTGCCTCACGCTCCGCCCGGTAGACGAGATGTGAGTCACAGTCACAGTCCGAGCAGCCGAACCCGGGTAGCCGCTCGCCGTCGAGCGCCCCGGCGACGGCACACTCCTTGTCGACGCCGGCGGTCCGGACGACACCTGCAACCGAGGCCGCCGGGTGGCCGAGCAGGGAGTCGATATGCCAGTGACGGGTCCCGCGCTCGCCGGCCGCGAGCTCGCGGTGTCGCTCGACGCGGCTGAACCCGCCCGGCCCCCGTGCGCTCCCGACGTAGGCGTACCAACCTGCCTCGAAGCCCCGCTCGCCGAGTGCGCCGACCTCGATAGTCGCCGCCGCGTCGAGTCCGACCAGGAGGGTGTACGTCCCGCCCGTCTCGCCCATATCGAGCCGAACGGGGCCGACCCACGTAGCCGTTGTGGACCGCGGCGGGTCTGCTCACCTGCTGTCGAGCCCCCCAGGAGACGGGTACGTGTCACGGCGTCTGCCCAGTTCCGGACTGGCATCCGGCGGGTGTACAGGAACAATCTTTTTGAGCTACCGGTCGGAACGACGCAGTATGTCAGACACGCGCCCGTCGCTGCCGGTCACCGCCGCGGTGTTCGCCGGGGCAGCCGTCATCGTCGGGGTGCCGGTGACGTTGCTCGCGTCGACGCTGCTCTGGGACCTGCTCGTGGCGCTCGGTGCCGTGGACAGTATCGAAGCAGCCGGGGTGGCGGTGACTCTGCCTGTCCTCCTCCTCTCTGTGCTGGTCGGACTCCAGGTCACACGCGAGACGACGGCAGTCCAACTGCACGGGATGGGAGCACTCCACCGGGG
>JAQCNM010000028.1 GCA_028275025.1 Halovenus sp. | reverse complement strand
GCCGGGAGGCACGTATCTACGCGGTGCCCCCACACACAGATGTACAGCCGCTTGCCTTCGAGGACCGCCCGTTTCGAGTCGAGCGGTTCGACGGTGCCTGTCGAGCCTGCGGCGCGACCGACACCTATCTCACCGAGATCGAAACCGAGGACGGCGAGCGGCTGTTCGTCTGTAACGACACGAGTTTCTGCGAGAAACGCCAGGAGGAGCCGGCCCTCCCGAAAGACCACCACCTCCACCGTTCGGGGGTGGATTGGGGGCCGGGAACCGGGACGAGCGTCGAAATGGCGACGGACACGGGACCCGCCACAGACGACCCCGCTCCCGACACCGGGGGTGACCGGACGTGAGCGTGCTCGCCGGCTCGGGGCTGGCCACGCTGTACGGCGACCCCTGCGGGGACTGTCTCGACCGGACCGGTGACGAGCACGGCCGAAACCGGTGTCCGGCCTGCGGAACCATCGTCGCCTGCGCGGAGGTCGACCTCTCGGTCGAGTCTGGTGAGGTCCTCGGGATCGTCGGGGAGTCCGGGAGCGGGAAATCGAGTGTTGCTGGCCTGCTCGCGCTGGAACGCACCGGCGGACGGACCCGTGGGACGGTCGAGTACACCGGCTGCGAGGGTAACCTGCTCACGGCGGACCACGAGACCCGCCACCGGCTCCGGACGAACGCGGTTGGATTCGTCCATCAGCATATCCGGGATGGGCTGGACCTCGGCGTGACCGGCGGCGGCAACGTCGCCGGGAAGTTGCTCGCGGCGGGCGAACGCGAGTTCGAAACTGTGCGCGAACGGGCACAGCACCTGTTCGGACGGACCGAGATCCCAGTCGACCGGATGGACGACCCGGTTCGGACCTACTCCGGTGGCATGCAGCGCCGCGTCCAGATCGCCCGTGCGCTGGCGACAGACCCGTCGGTGGTCGTCCTCGACGAGCCAACCACGGGCCTGGATGCGAGCGTCCAGGCTCGTGTGCTGGACACGTTCCGGCGCGTACAGCGCGAACACGATGTCGCGGCGGTTGTCGTCAGTCACGACCTCGGTGTGGTCCGTCTGCTCGCCGACCGGACGCTCGTGATGCGTCACGGGCGGGTGGTCGAGGCCGGCCTCACGGACCGCGTGATGGAGGACCCACACCACGAGTACACACAGACCCTGACCAACTCAGTAATATGATCCTGACAGTCACCGACCTCGCAAAGACGTTCGAGATGCACGTCCTCGATGGGACGCGCGTCGTCGGCCTCGACGGTGTTACCCTGCAGTTGGCGGCAGGGGAGTTTCTCGCGGTCGTCGGCAAATCCGGCAGTGGAAAGTCAACACTGCTCAAGTGTCTCAATCGCACCTACAAGCCGACAGCCGGTACGGTCCGGTATCACCCCGCGGATGTCGACCTTGTGCGGGCCGACGAGCGGACCATATTGGAGTTGCGCGGCGACGAGATCGGATACACCTCACAGTTTCTCGACGAGATCCCCCGGGTGAGCGCCGTCGATGTCGTGGCCCGCCCGCTTCGGGAACAGGGGGTTGCTCCCGCTCGTGCGACCGAGCGCGCCGAGGACCTGCTCGACCGACTGGCGCTCCCCCAATCCCTGTTCGACGCGTACCCGGCCACTCTCTCCGGCGGGGAACGCCAGCGGGTCAACCTGGCACAGGCGCTGGCGTCCAAGCCACGGCTGCTGCTGCTCGATGAGCCGACTAGTGCGTTGGACCCGAGAACCCGCGAACTCGCGATCGACCTGCTTGACACGTACCTTCCGCCCGAAACCGCCGTTGTCGGCGTGTTTCACGACCCCGATATCGTACGGGCCGTGGCCGACCGGGTCCTCGTCCTCGATGACGCGCGCCCTGTCCGAACGGTCGACGCGGCCACCTACGAGGGGGTGGACGCGTGACCGCCCCTGGCACTGTGACCATCACGGGCGCCAGAGTGGTTACGCCCGACACCGTCATCGACGGGAGTGTCCGGGTGGAGGGCGACCGGATCGCTGCCGTCGGCGACCTCGACACGACTGGGCGTGAGATCGACGTCGACGGTCGTTACGTGCTGCCCGGGCTGGTCGACCTGCACGGCGACGACATCGAGTCCCACCTGTATCCACGGGCAGGCGCCCGGGTTGACACCCACTTGGCACTCGCGGCGGCCGACCGGGCAAACCTGGCTGCCGGAATCACCACGAAGTTCCACGCGGTTTCCTTCGAGGCCGACGAGGCACAGGACCGGTCGCCCGAACTCGGTCGCGAGATCGCCGACGCGCTACTGACGCTCGATACGGTCGCCGACCACCGTCTCCACGCCCGCTGTGAGGTGACCCAACAGGACTCCGTCAGGGCCGTGCTGGAGGTGGTCGACGACGGACATGCCGACCTCGTCTCGGTGATGAGCCACATCCCTGGCAAGGGACAGTTCCAGGATGTCGACGCGTTCCTCCGGTACTACCGCGAATCGACCGACCACTCGGTCGAGGAGGCCCGCGAACGGCTCGCCCAGCGCGGCGAACTAACAATGGCGACGGTCCGAGAGCGGGTTGACCGAGTGGTTGCGGCAGCACACGAGGCCGGCGCTGTAACGGCCTCCCACGACGACGAGGAGCCCGCAGAGGTCGCTCGACTGGCCGAGACCGGTGTCGACATCAGCGAGTACCCGATCACTTTAGAGACCGCGTGCCGGGCAAGCGCCGCCGGGATGACGACGGCGATGGGGGCGCCGAATCTGGTCCGCGGGAAGAGTCAGTGGGGCAACCTCGAAACCCGCGAGGCGGTCGCGGCTGGCGTCGTTGACGCGCTTGTGGCCGACTACCACCCGATGTCGATGCTCGCAGCGGCTTTTGTCGATACCGGCGAACCGCTGGCCAAGCGCGTGCGTCGGCTAACGGCGAACCCCGCGGCAGCCGTCGGGCTGGACAATCGTGGTCGGGTCGAACCCGGCGCCCGGGCAGACCTGGTCGTCGTCGACCCTGACCCGGCACCGACCGTTACCCGGGCGCTGCTCGCTGGCGCCGAACACTACCGCGCCGGAGGGACACGATGAGACTCGGGGCTGCGATGGACATCCGGTTTGCCGCCTCAGTCCCGGAGTTCATGGAATACGTGACCGACTTCGGACTCGACCACGTCGAGTTCAAACACGAGTATCTTGCCGGCCACCCCGAGACGCCGGATGCCGAGACGTTGGGCGCGCTGGCCGAGGACTACGGCGTTACGCTCACCGTCCACGCCCCGTTCCGGACCTGGAACATCGGGAGCTTCGACGAGACAGTCCGGCGGGACTCCGTCGCACGGGTGAAGCGAACCCTCGACGACGCCGCGACGGCCGGGGCGGGTGCGGTGGTCGTCCACGGCGGTTCAGTTCCGGAGCGGTATCCCGAGTGGGTCCACGACCGGGCGGCCGAGCACGTCATCAAGTCGCTTGAGGAATGTGCTATCCACGCCGAACGCGTCGGGGTACCGCTGTGTCTGGAGAACCAGCCGCCCGACGATACGGACCGGCGATACACGACGACGCCATCGGACCTCGCCCGGACTCTCGACGCGGTAGACATCGACCCTGCTGTCCTCGGCGTGACACTTGATGTCGGGCACGCGAAGCTCGCCGGTACCGAGTGGCGGGCCTTCGTCGACCGGTTCGGCGACCGGATCCGTGTGTGTCATCTTCACAACAACGACGGCACGGCCGACCAGCACCGACCGTTGCAGGCGTACGAGCCACTGCTCGCGGACATCCCGGCCGACTACGCCAGCTTCGAGATGAAACGCGTCCGGGACATCGCGGCCTGTCTCGGCGAGACCCACCAACCGATCAATCCCTCACTGACCGATGACTAACGTTTCCACAAAGTACGACGCAATCGTCTTCGACAACGACGGCGTCATCGTCGAACCGACACCACAGGAGCGTATTATCGACGCGGTCGTATTGACGTTCCGCGAATTCGGGTACGACCCCGACCGCGGCTACGCCGCGTGGACCGTCGACACGGCTGCCGGCCCGGCCGAGACCGTCGGCACCTACGATATCGACCCGGAGACGTTCTGGGCGGCCCGGGAGGATGTCGTTGCTGCCAAGCAGATCCGCTTGGTCCGTGACGGTGGTAAACAGCCCTACGACGATACCGGTATCCTCGCACAGGTGGACGCACCCCTCGGTCTGGTCAGCAACAACCAAGCCGGCACAGTCGACTTTCTCGTAGACTACCATGACCTGTCAGTGTTCGACACGGTGTACGGCCGCGAACACACGGCTACGGGCGCGGCCCGGCGCAAACCGGACCCGTACTACATCCAGCGAGCACTCGCCGACCTCAGCACGACGAACGCGCTGTACGTTGGTGACAGTCAGAAGGACATCGTCGCGGCCCACCGGGCCGGGATCGACAGCGCCTTTCTCCGGCGAGACCACGTCAACAGCACCGACCTCACGTTGCAACCGACATACGATGTGCCTAATTTGATCGAACTCGTTCAAGCGATCAGTACCAGTGCCGACGAGCCGGTCGCATCCGGTCACGAATAGCCACCGCAGACGTGTCCACACATCCCCCTCAGTCGACCTCGAGAATACGTGCCTCGGTTCACTGGGTCCGGACCGCCCGTGAACTGAACCAGGTGTGGCGAGCCCCTCTCAATCATGAGTAGGTGGTCACGCCGGTCGGTGCTAGCCGGGCTCGCCGGGGCGCTCACACTGGGTGGCTGCCAGCAGGTTCAGCCGGACTCCGAGGGCCGTCAGACGCTGACAGCAGCAGCCGTCCCCGAGGCGAACGAGCCCCGAGGGCAACTGACGCCGGCAGCCGCTGACTGCCCGCGACTCCCGGCAAACGCCGAGGCGTACATCTGTTCGCCGAACGTCGACCGGGACAGCAATCTCCGACTCGTCCCGGAGGCAACGGAGTACAGCGTGGGGACTGGTGGCCTGGTCTTTACCCTGGTCAACCGGACGGACTCCGAGTTCCGGACCGGGCGCGACTGGTGGACACTGAGCGTTCGCCGTCAAGACGGGTGGGACATTGTCGGTCAGGGCGCCAGGAGCGACGATGTTGTGGTCAAACCTGGAGGCGTGTTCGTCTGGATCCTCGGCGGGCAGCCGCCGGACGACGACGTCCCGCGGCTAAATGTCGACTTCGGCGGGGGTCTCCACGCGCTGGTTGTCACCGGGTACGCCGCCGGAGGGACCCTCACGGCTGTAATCGCTCCGATTCAGGTAACTCCCCACCTCGGCTGAACCGTGCCGGAGCGACACAGCTATCTTGAGACAGCGAGAGAATCCCACGTGTGTCGCAATCGCACCCGCCTATTGAATCGTCGGCCACGGACCTTTGCCCCTCGTGACGCCCACCTGACGCCGGAGTAGCGAGGACCGGACCGGTCGTCGTCAGATCTGTGCCGGCGGAGGTGAGCGGTTGGTCTCGTCGTTACTCCCTGTTGTCACGCCGCCTGTCTGTGACACACTAATACTGCTGGCTGTAACTGTTTTTAAGATATCCGCGACCCTGGGGTCGCAAAATTCGTTACAGACGTACAGCCAGCAGTATAAGCCTTAGCACATAGTACAGAGCGGAATAACGGGCTGGAAGCTGTAGCGTCGTCGCCAGCTCGATGGTCGCGTTACAGCGGATACTCCGCGATATCGCCGCCACAGTCCGGACAGTCGGTCGCCTCACTGTCGACGTTGGCACCGCACTCCCGGCACTCCCGATGGACCCCCTCCTGTTCGGACAGCGACAGAGAGAACGGCAAATCGAGCCATCCCATACCAGATATAGCGTTTTCAGGAATTTATATCTACCCGTACCATATGTGAAAGGTACCGCCGCCGACTCAGACAGCGGCCTCGACCGACTCGCCAGGCGGCCGGCGTCTCGAACTGGCCGGACAGAGATAATCGCTGCCGAGAAACGGGTGGAGGCACTGTTGGGCGAGACACTTACCAACACGGCGCGCGAGCGCGACCTGGCTTCTTCTCCGAGCAGCCCGCGACGTGTGTGACGCGCTGACTGCGGCTGCGGAGGCGGCCGAATCCGGTGACTTCGTGTCGGCGACGGAGGTCGCAGACGACCAGTGTCGGTGTCAGTTAGGCGCCGACACGGCCGATATCGACCACCGGCTTGCGGTCGAAGACGTCAGTATCGTCGACGTCTCCGCGGACGCTCGGGCCACTGAGTTTTCCTCGCGCCTTCCGCCCCAAGTCGACGCCGCCAGGGTCATCGATATCTTCCGGGCGCGATGGCCCGCCACGCGGTTACGGTCGCGACCCGTATGGAATTCTTCGAGCGTCCACAAGGGGCCACAGCCGGCGAGGTGGCGACCGCACTGGGCACGAGCAGGTCTACGGTGACGCGGCGCGTTCGTGACGGGGAGGCAACGGTGTTCGACAGGCTCACCCAGGTTTCGAGCGGTCAAGACGCCGAACTCCTCGAGGAGCGGTCAAAGGAAGACGCCGCCCAGTGAGGGGTGGTGTGCGGTGATCGAAGTCCCGTCCCTTCGGCAGTGAGTCGCGGTCTCAACCCCGTCGCTCTCCTTCGAAGATGACAGCCTCAGCTTTATTACGAACACAGCCAAGAGAGGAAACCGAACACGTGTCCACATTGGCCGGCCCCGCTCAGAGGACGACACACTCGAAACGACGGTCGCCACGTTCGCTGTCGAACCCCAATTCGTCCCCAACGAGTTCGTTCAAGCGGGCCACCTCCGGTATCGGCCCAACCGAGACAGCTACGGGCCGACAGACCGAGGAGGGTCTCGCGTGACTGATGACCCCCTCTCGGTCGAACACCTCCCGCCGCTTGCCACGCTCGTCGACGAGGTGCTCGCGGGCGTTGGCTACGAGGTGACGCCTGCCATCGAGGCCATCGACGGTGCTCTCCCCGGCCACGGGGGCCTGTTCGACCCCGAAACCACGCCGGCCGAGCTGCGTCCTGCGCTCGAAGACCTGTTGGCGTCGGGACTCACCCGACCAGCCGTCCCCGAGGTGACCGACGACACATTCGTCCTCTACGTCGATGGCAGTTCACGCGGCAACCCGGGCCCCGCGGGCGCGGGCGGTGTCATCATGGACGCCGAGGAGACCCAACTCGCCCGCCTTGGCCGACCTGTCGGGTCCCGGACGGGCAACAACACCGCCGAGTACGTCGCGCTCCGGCTCGGGCTCTCTGAGCTGCTGGCTCGGTACGAGCCACGTAGGCTGGACGTGCGAATCGACTCGATGACCGTCATCCGGGACGTTTGGGGCGGCAGTGCGCCGACGGAACCGGGGGTCGAGGCGTACAGCGAGGCCGTCACGGTGGCACTGTCCAATATCCCGGAACACCAGCACACACATCTGGCCGACAGCGACCCGAACCCCGCCGACGCACTGGCGACGGTGGGTGCCGATATCGCGGCGCTCGGGCCTGGATAGGGGAGGCACGTCACCAAACACTCACACTCGGCTCTGTTTGGCTCCTCACACGCTAATAGAACCCCGTGGTGGTGACACACCCTCGCCCTCTTGGAGTAATACCGAATCAACTGTCGAACCCAGACAAAGCGGCTATCTGCTCCTCGGCGGCGCTCGGGTTGGGGCCGTCGAAGCCGTCCCGTAACGGCATGCGGCAGTCGCCTCGGGGTTCGGTAGCCAGTTTGTGCCGGCGGTGGCAGGTAACGGGGCTATCACGCCGAGAGTCGCAACCTGGAATACTTCGGAGACACGGCGGGTACGGGGCCCCGGAAACACGATCAGCCGGTCACGCGGGACCCTGCCAGCGGGCAACCTCACCGGTGGCACCGTCGACAGTCGCGTAAACGACGACCTCGTCGCCCGCCGGCTCCACGCTCGTCTCGAGAACTGTACCGGCACCGACCGGCTCGTCGCCGGTCAGCGACCCGACACGGCCGGCGAACAGGCCCGGTGCCTCCTGTGGCTGTGCGATGAGTGTTTCTGCCTCTGTGTCGGCAACGACTTCGACCGTGAGTGACCCGAGATTGCCGGTGTCGGGGGATTCGTAACTGAACGACAGCGCGTCTGCCGGAACCGCCTGGCTGGCCGCTGTCTCGGACAACTCGTCTGTGGGGACGGACACAGTCGTGAGCTCACCGACCGCACCCTCGCCGTTGACCGCAAAGACCGTCACCGAGTCCCCGTCCGGGTCAACCTGGACCGCAACACTGTCGTCGGCGCCGACAGACCGCTCCTGTGGCTGGATCTCGGTGTATCCGCCCGACTCGGCCTCTACTCGGATCCCCGCTGCGTCGGTGTCCTCGGTGACTCCCACCCAGAGTTCGCCGAACTGCTGGTCACGTGGGGGCTCGTACTGGAACGTCAGCGCCTCCGGGGGCACTAGCTCCACAGCCGCCGCCTGCGAGAGGGCTTGCTCCGCCGAGCCCTCGGCTAGTTGCTCGATATCGTAGGTTCCAGTTGCGGTGATGCGGCCGTTGCCCACCTCGACTGACCTCGACCCGTCGACGGCCGCTGTCCCGAGCGCCGTCTCGACTGTCTCCTCTCTGTCCGCACCGAGGTCGGCCGCGGCAAGCGCGAACCGTGACTGTACGGTGCCCCCGCTCGCGTCGAAATCCACTGCCGCGACCACACTCTCACCGGAGCGCGGCCTGAACTGTGGGTCGGGGCTTGTCTGTCCGCCGCTCATGAGCTGCTCGCCTGGTGGCGACCCGAGCTGGCCGACGACGAGGTCACCAGCCCCGGCCCGTTCGAGCAGTTCGGTCGCGGTCTCATCGGTCCCGAAGACCCGGGACTGGTCCCCGTCTCCGGCGGCGACCGTCCGGTCGAGTCGGCCGGAGTCTGGGCCGACGATGACTGTCTCGTCTGCGACTGCTACCACAGGTGGGTCGCTCACTGAATCGGGAACCTCGACGGGCTCGTACCGGTCGTACCCACGGTCCGTGCCGGTCTGCTCGTGGGCGATCCCGAACGTCTCGTCTGTGGCCTCGGTCAACCGTTCATCCAGTTGGTCGGTCGCGAAGGACCCCTCAGCGATGATGACCTCGTTGGTCACAGTGATCTCGCTCACCGTCGAGTCGGCTGTGGCCGTCGGACTCACGGCCTCGGCGAGCCCGGCAAACGAGAGCGCTATTCGGCCAAGCCCGACAGCCGCCCCGCCCATCACGAGCGGATACAGAATCAGCGGGTCGTCGACGGACAGGTCCGAGGAGCCGGCGGAGTCAGCTACGGAATCCTCGGGTAAATCATCTAGATTAGCGTAGGCAAAGAACAGCCCGTCCTTGTCTGTGGTCAACCACCGGCCGTAGGGCAGGTCGCTCGCCGGAGCGAACGTGTCTGTCGAGGACCCGCCGCCGGGACTGTCGTCCGTGTTTTCACCGTCATCACCGGCACAGCCGGCCAGTGCCGCTGTCAGCGCACCCATCCCGAGCAGGAATCGGCGTCGACTCTGACCCGTCTGCGTCGCACTGTCGTCGCTGTCGTGGGCAAAGCGTGGGGACATCTTGTGAAGGCCTCTACGGTACGTGCGTACTACCCCCTGAAGAGCCCCTGACCGTGTTTCACGTGGAGCAACAGCCCGGCTGTCGGTACGGTCGACCCATCGCGTCGCTCTACAACAGCCACCGAACCCCCTGTGCGCCCTTGTCCCGACGAGACCGACCGTGTCTCCACTAACCCTGTAGCTCACACACAGCAGTGACTGCAACGCGGTCCATACACCGGCCTGTCGGGGAAGGTCTGACCCGTGCGAGAGTCACCTGCAGTACACACCGTCGCTGAAGTACCACACTCCACGGCGACGGTATCGCGTCCGGCGTTAGACGGGCTCGCGGAACCGACGAGTGCGACTCTGACCATTACGGTCGAACAGGTCGGCTTCCTGTCCCCCGTCGTTTCGGCCCTCCCTGCCGACGACCAAGCTGTCCTGTCTGACTGACAGCCGACAGCCGAGAACGCTTAGCGAGTACGTGACACCCCGACTCTGTCGTCGGCCGGGTGCTGGTTTCGCCCGGCTCGGAGGTGTCCGTCGGGACGTGCGCTGTTCGATGGGCGTGCGGATGTAGCACGGCATTCGCCGGTGCACCGGGCGACATAGGCACCTCGGGGCAACCCCGACGACGCACGCGACACCGGTCACCGCGTTCCAGAGGACGCGATACCAGCTACGGTGTGCTAGCTTTATTCCAGCGTCGACTCAGCCTGCTTGCCGTGCCCGTAGCTCCGGAAAGTACCGGCCGTGAAAGTCGAATGGGACTGCGTGTGGGAGCTCTACCCGTGCCCGTTCCTCGAACTGCTCGCCGTCCAACATGATCAGGCGTGAATGACCCGCCGTAGTGTCCAGCGCAACGGTCAGGACGACCCCCGCGTCCGCGGCATCGGCCGGGCCGGGGACGAAGATTGGTTCGCCGAAGTACTCCCCGCCCGTCTCGAACTCGGCCACCTCATCGCGCTCTGTGTCGTACTTCATGACGCCGGTGGCCCACCCGGTCGCCGGCTGGTCCATGCTCATCGCGTACACGTATCGGTGTTCCTCACACCACCGGGCCGGCGAGACCGTCGGCAGTGAGGTGCCGTCGTCGTACAGCATCTCCCGGCTCACGCTCGCGCTGTCGGTTCCGTATCGGCTGGGCTCTGTCGGTGAGCCGAGGTCGACGGTAAACCGCTCGAGTCGCCCCGAGATGGCGTCTATCTCCCCGTTCCGGAGGCTGTCGAGCGAGAGTTCGGTGATCGCCGTGGCGTCCGGAATCGTCTCCAAGTCGAACACGACCTCGGTCCCGCCGTCACGCTCGAACGCGTTGACGTGATGGAAGCCAAACACAGCGTCCGTGACCGGGTCGGCGACGATGTCGCCCGTGGCCCGCTCGACGACGATGACCCGCGTCCCGCGGTCCGGCTGCCACTCGAAGCGCTCGATAAACGGCCCCTGTCGTCCGGGTTTGATGAAACTCAGCGGATTCACCCGGAGCGGGAACTCGGTGAGCACGACGTAACGCTGTGTCAGGGCGAAACTGTGCATGTACGCCGGTGCGTCCGTCTCGACGCTACCGATGTGGCGCCGCTCGCCGGCCCCGGTCAGCGCGTGGACGTGGTAGTTGCTGGTGCGGCCAAACGCCGTCTCGACGTTAAACAGGGTTCCTGTCGCGGGGTCCCGCTTCAGGTGCGCACACGCCAACTGCCCGTCGGGGGCCGGCCCGTCGTACTGACTGTGACCCTCCACGGCGAGTGTGTTCGGGTTCACGACGACCGCACGCGGCGATTCGGTCAGCGCGAGATACTGCCCGCCGACGCGTTCGACGACAATGTTGGTGTTGTCGTACGGGTCGGTGAACAGACCCGCGAGTCGGTCACGGAGCGTCGTCTCACCCGTCGCGAACCCGCCGTCGAACTCGCCGGCCTCTGCCTGCTCGTAGGCGTCCGTTTCGAGAAACCTGTTCCGGTAGTGGACCGCGTCCGTGTCGCCGGTGCCCTCAACAGGGCCATCGCCCCCGTTACCGGGGTCGAATGTGAACCGATAGCACATCGCCAGCCCATCGAACCAGTGGTCGACACTGCCCCCGTCGGGGAGGTCGAAACGCCCCGGACCGTTCCGAACCAGACTCCCAGTCAACCACCCGGGGACGGAGCCCGTCACAGCAAGTGACATTGCCCGTTCCTCGTCGAGTGAGTGAAAACCAAGCGATGACGACATACCGGTGTCACGTGCCGGACAAAATAAACGGTACCGGTGAGACGACCGACGACCCGCCACGGGCCAACACCGCCCGACCGGCGGGCTACCCTGTCCGGGTCGTCCTCCCGCACCGCACGCGACACAACAACCGTGTTCGTCCGATACACCGTGGCCCGTGGCGGCTCTCTCCGGGACTGCGTGGCTACGAGAGCCGGCTCGGGGACAACGTTACTCCGCCAGTCGCCGGATGGTCTCGTCGCCACGCTCACTCGTGAGACGGTACGTGTGCTTGTGGTGGGTTCCGGCAATCGACCGCGGGTAGTTTCCTTCGACGGCATCGAGACGGAAGCAGGTCAGACGGGCAACAGGGTCGGCCGGAAGCGGGGCCAGTTGGCCGACGGTCCGCCGTTGGCGTTCGAGTTCGGCCTCGAGGGCTCTGGCCCGTTCGTCGCGCGACTGTGCGTTACGCGCGGGGTCGGCCTCAAGCTCAACTGTGACATCGACCGGTTCCCCGCGCGGCGCGCCGAGAGTGACCGCCAGTTCACCCGTCCCCTGGTGGTCCCCGGACCCGGAGCGAGCCTGGAACAGGGCCGCTTCGGCCTGCCAACGGGTCGTGGCCGTCCCTGCGTCCCGGTGGAGACGGTCGCCCTCGGTCTGTGAGACTATCCTCACCGGGTGACCCCGGTCTATCCGCCCGAACCAACCGTACTGCGGGCTAAACTGCCTGAGTCCCCCGCGGTCGGTGAACGGCACGGACGACCCGTTCGCTGCCGCGTCGTCCTCGTCTCTCTCGTTCGGACAAGCTCGCGGGGTCACGGACCCTGCTCCGGACGGTGTCGCTCCGTCGAAGTCCGCGAACACCCTCTGTTCGACCTGCACCTGAGGCGATTCCTTTGAGTGCCTGCAGGGACAACAAACTGGTAACAAAACCCCGGTGTTTGAGCGACAGACACCACACCTCTACGTGGAGACCCAACGTGAACATTCGGTATCACCCCGAGACCGGCACCGAACTCGTCCCGACGCTGGAGTCGGTCGCAGCGGAGACGGCCGTCGCGGGGCTTCTGGTCCTGTCCACTCCGGACGAGACGCTAACAGCACCGTCCTTCGACACCGCGCTTGCCGACCTCGAGGTTCCAGTTATCGGCGGTGTCTTCCCGGAGGTCGTCCACCGGGGCGACAGCACGGAACAGGGTGCAGTCGTCGTCGGACTGTCGGCGCGCCCGACAGTGACGGTCGTCCCCGGGCTGAGTGACCCGGCGGCCTCGTACGGTGACCACCTTGACCCGGATAGCGGCGAGCGAGCCGACGAGACCGGGTTCGTCTTTGTCGACGCCCACGCGACAGAGCTCGAGTCGTTCATCGACGGGCTGTTTCGGTCGTGGGGCGTCAAGCGCAACGTGATCGGCGGCGGTGCCGGAACGCTCGCCGAGGGGTCACAGCCGTGTCTGTTCACCCGTGACGGCGTTGTCTCGGACAGCGCCGTCGTGGCCACTGTCGACCTGTCGAGCAGTATCGGTGTCAGACACGGGTGGCAGTACGTCGACGGGCCGTTTCGCGTGACCGACTCGGAGGGGCCACGGCTCCGAACCCTCGACGATAGACCGGCGTATGATGTCTACCGGCAGGTCGTCGAGGCGAACGGAGAGACCGAGCTGACGGCCGACAGCTTCTTCGAGGTCGCAAAGTCGTTCCCGTTCGGTATCAGCCAACTGAACGCCGAGAAGATCGTCAGGGACCCGTTCAAAGTCCACGACGACGGGTCGCTGACGTGCTTTGGGGACGTTCCGGAAGGGGAGTTCATCAGCGTCCTCCACGGTGAACCGGAGTCGCTGGTCGACGCCGCACGGGGGGCCCGGGAAGACGCGACTGACGGACACTCGGACACTGACACGCTCATACTCTTTGACTGCATCTCCCGAGCCCTCTACCTGCAATCGGCGTTCGACGACGAACTGGCCGCAGTCGCCGAGACGAGCGAACCGGTTATTGGTGCACTGACCGTCGGAGAGGTCGCAAACGACCGCGAAGGACACCTCGACTACTTC
>JAQCNM010000013.1 GCA_028275025.1 Halovenus sp. | reverse complement strand
CTAAAGTGGCGGTGCACGGCCGAGGACTGTGACTACACGTTCGTCTGTATCGGCGGCGACGTCGACAGCACGACGTAGCGCCGGGTCAGACGAGTTCTTCGACGGTCGAGAGCACGTCGGCACGGACAGTCTCGATAGAACGGGACGCGTCGATACGGACGAACCGGTCCGGCTCTGCGGCGAGCAGACGCTCGTAGTTCTCCTGTACCTGTTTTAGATGGGTCGCCGTCTCGAACTTGTTGGTCGCACCGCTCCGTCGTGCACCGGTCTCGGGGTCGATGTCTAAATAGATTGTCACATCCGGCGAACGGGTCCAGGGCCGGTGTATCTCCTGGACGAACCCGACGGCGTCCTCGAAGCGGTTCGTGAGTGTCGCCCCCTGATAGGCGTACCGCGAGTCCGAGTACCGGTCCGAGACGACGGTCTCGCCGCGGTCGAGCGCCGGTCGCACCGTCCGAGCGAGGTGTGCCGCGTGGTCTGCCGTGTACAGAAAAAGCTCCGCGAGCGGGTCTGCCTCCGCGTCGGCCACCGACCGTCGAACCGCCTCACCGTACCAGCTGGTGGTCGGCTCACGCGTGAACGTCGCGTCTCCGAGCAGGTCTGTCTCCCGGAGTGTCTCCACGCAACTGGTCTTACCGCTCCCGTCTAACCCCTCGAGCGTCAGGAGCATACCGGACAGTCGGTGCGTCCCGGTTTGAACGTGTCGGGTGTCCTCCCGGCGTCTCCGGGCCGTCGTCACCCGGGCACGCGACCGCTCGCGAACACGACGAACCCACCGCCGAGACGGTCGGTGGTGTGGTCGACCGTGTGCTCGAACAGCGCGTCGACAGACTCGTCCCACCGCCGTTCGAGCAGTCGTGTCGGCGAGCGCACGGTCAGACGGTGCTCCGGGGCGGCCAGGCGTGTGAACAGCCGGAAGGCGAGGTTCACCGGCCGCCAGAGCGGGCGGTCGGTCCGAACGGCGTTCAGCAGGACCACCCGCCCGCCGGGGCAAACCGTCCGAACCCACGCCCGGACGGCCGCCCCCGGGTCGTCGAACATCCCGACCGCGAACGCCGACACCAGCGCGTCTACCGACCCGACCGGCGGTCGGGTGGCGTCACCCTGTAGCAGGTGGACGTTCTCCCAGCCGTTTCCTGCGACCCGCCGTCGGGCCCGCCGGAGCATCGCCACGACGAGGTCGACACCGATGACGGCCCCCTCGGGCCCGACCGCCTCGCGCAACGCCGGGAGTGTCGCACCCGTTCCACAGCCCATGTCCACGACGGTATCGCCCGGCGAGAGGTCGAGTCCGGTCACACACCGGTCACGCCAGGGCTGGACGACCGGCGCTGTCGCTACCCGGTCGTAGATACCCGCGGCCCGCCCGTAGAAACTGCCTGCCAGCTCCGAGTCAGCCATCGGTCGACTCGTCGCGGAGACTCGTTGCTCCCGTGGCGAGGGTCGGGTCGTGCTCCCGGAGCGTCCGGGCGACCGCCGGCGCGTCCGCGCCGAGCACGTACAACACCGGCTCGACGCCGAACCCTCCAGTCTGGTACAGCACGGTCGCCGCCGGTTCCCTCTTGAGCGCCGCGGCGACCGCCGACTCGATGTCGGCCTCGGCGTCGAACTCGGCGGCCCGATGACCGGCGGCCACGAGCGCGTCGCGGAGCCGTTCGTCGTAGCGGACGTTCACCGCCGCCCGGGCGTCGCTCCCGCCGGCACCCGCCGCGAGCACGACCCCGGCGACGTGTTGGCTGACACCGAACGCCGGCTCCCCCGGGACCGTCACGCTCCCGCGCACGTCGAGCAGGCGACCCGGGACCGCCGCGACGTCCTCGACTGTCTCCGCGCCGGAGACTGCCTCCGCGAGGTTCGACCCGACCGCCGGGATGCGCCGCGCGAACCCGCTCGTGTTCTCTAGCACACGCAGCCCCCGCCGGACCGAAACCCGGACGCGTGCGGTCTCCCGTGGCCGCCCCCCCTCGTCGTGGATTGCGGTGGCCGCCTCGACAGTGAGCCCCGGTACCGCCTCGGCGTGTAGCTCGGCGACCAGTCCACCCTGTTCGAGATCGCGGAGACACACCTCCATCTCGATCAGTGCCTCGACGGGCGCGATATCGCCGCTGTCGAACCCGGCGGCCAGTCGCTCGACCAGGTCACGCACCTGCTCGTCGTCGGCGACACGCTCGTTTCGCCCGACATCACCGTGGACGTACTTCGAGACGGCACTCTGGCTGATGCCGAGCAGGTCCGCGATCTCGCGCTGGGTGTACTCCCGGTCGCGCAGTTCTGCCGCGAGCATCGACCGCACCGTCGGCAGCACTGCCTCGACGACCACCTCCTCGACGAATCTCACTGTTGCCCTCCGAACTCCCGGTCGCCGCCGAGCCGCGAGGCCTGTGGCCCCTCCTGGTCCTGGTACTTCGAGTCACGCTCCTCGCCGTAGGGCCGCTCCGCCGGCGAGGTGAGTTCGGTGAAGGTCAGCTGGGAGATACGCATCCCCGGCGAGAGTGCGACCGGTGCCGCCCCGAGATTCGACAGTTCGAGCGTTATCTGACCCTGGTAGCCGGGGTCGGCGATACCGGCTGTCGCGTGAATGACGACCGCGAGCCGACCCAGCGACGAGCGCCCCTCGACGTGGGCGATGAGGTCTGCCGGCACCGCGACGCGCTCGACGGTGGTTCCGAGCACGAAATCACCGGGGTGGAGCACGAAGTCCTCGTCCTCGTCGACGACTGTCTCGCTGACGTAGTCGTCGGTCTCCGCCTCGCTGTCCGGGTGGATACAGGCGATGTTGGTGCGCTCGAACTCCAGAAACTCCCGCCCGAGGCGGAGGTCGACGCTCGCGGGCTGAATCTGCAACTCCGGGTCCGCGAGCGGCTCTATCTCGAGGTCACCCTCCGCCAGCCGACGCCGGATAGCCCCATCCGAGAGTATCATACCCGAAGCAGGGACCACCGAATCATAAAACCTCGCGGTCGCGGCCAACCGTGGCGTGTGGTCCGTTCGGTGGGTCGTTCTCGACGGCTCGCCACTGACAGCTACCGCCGGGTCGTCAGCCGGAAGATTGAGAACTGTCGGTCACCGACACGACAACCGAGATGGAGGACACCTCGCTCGATGACTTCCTCGATATCTCCGACCAGACGACGGCGGAGAGCGAGGCTGCAACCACAGACGACGTGGCTACCGAGGTCGACGACTCGACAGAGGATGCCGGTGACACCGGGGACCCGGACGCAGACACCGGTGACACCGAGGCTCTGTCAGCGGATGCCGACGATACCGAGCGCCACGGGGATGTCGAACCGACAGGCCCGCCGACCGCACAGTGGGCCGCCGACGGCGCGACCTGTGGGGTCTGTGACCAGCGTGTCACCCGCCGCTGGCGTGACGACGGCAGACTCGTCTGTGCCGGGTGTAAGAACTGGGATTGACCGCGTCCGCCAACCCGGTGCACCTGGCCGGAAACGGGCACCGCTACCGGCCGGACCCGAGCAGAGCGACGTTATTGTCTGTCCTCTCTGTCTACCGGCGGAGCAGGCCGAGTGCCTCGGGGTCTGCGAAATCACCGATTTCCGTGATGAACGGTGGACACCGTCAGACGAACCTGCGAGCGGGCGATGCCCGCGAGCAGCTGACGAGAGACGAAGTCTCTCGAACCACTTGACCCCGAGGCGATTTACTCGCCGTTACTCCTCTGTAGGTGTCTCTCCTGCAGGGTCCGGCGGGTTCCCGCGTCTCGTCGCGGCCGACTCCTCGACGCGAGTGTCGGCTGCCCCGGCA
>JAQCNM010000010.1 GCA_028275025.1 Halovenus sp. | reverse complement strand
GGGTAGACCTCCGCCCCGGGCCAGTCCGGGAGTTCACCTATCTTCCCGAGGTAGCCGGCGTCGAAAAACGAGCTGTCGGAGACGATACGGTCCTCGGCACCCCGGAGCCAGAGAATCGGCGGTGCAGGGTCGAGGCCGACGAGCCCGGTCAGGTCCAGGTACTTCGGCGAGAGGGCGTTGTTGGTGCCCCCCGCACCCGGCGCGACCCCCGGCCAGTGCTCCGACGTGGTGGCATCACCCGGGTAGTAGTCGTCGCCGGTCTCGGTCTGTAACAGCGCGTCGACGTACGCGTCCTCGAGCTCGGGGTCGAGCCGTGTCTCGGGGGCGAGGTAGAACGACCGCATCACGTTTCGTGGCGACGTCTCGGCGTCGGCGCTCCGGTCGCCGGCGGCCAGGCGCTGGACAAACGCCTCGTTCGCCATGCCGCCGCCGGTGCCGGCGTGGTCTGGCTGACACGGTGTCCCGTCGCGGTGTGTGCCACCGTAACCGTGTGGCGAGACCGGGTTCAGCAGGGCGAGCGAGGCAACCGTCCCCGGCTGCTGGATGGCGTACCGCATCGCCACACCGCCACCGGTCGACCAGCCGACCAGCGCGGGTCGCTCCAGGTCCAGGGTCGTCACCAGCGCACGAACGTCCTCGGCGAAATCCCGCATCCCGCGGGTCGCGTCGATCGGCTGTCGCTCGGAGTGGCCGTACCCCCGCAGGTCCGGCGCGACCGCCCGGTAACGGTCCGGCAGGTCCGCGAGCAGTTCCGCGTAGAACCGTGACGAGGAGGCGTTTCCGTGCACGAACACGACCGGGGTACCGTTCTCCGGCCCAGTCTCGAGGAGATGGGTTTCGAGGCGGGGTGTCGACACCGTCCGGGAGCTCACACCGCTCGGGAGTGTGCTCATGTCCGGTGGTACGGCCAATCGGCGCATAAGGCTGGTGCGTGTCGTGGTCAGCGCAGCCCGCGAAAGACGTACCGCATCAGGATGCGCCGGTAGATCGTCTGGTATCGCAGCAGGTTGTCCGAGTAGACGAACACCGCGGGAACGTCGCTGTCGAGGCCAGCGGCGATGAGCGGTCGGGGCTGGAACCGGCTCCGGATGGTGCTGAGGTCGAGCTCTGTCAGCACGATATCGCTGTCCCGGCTGAGCCGGGCGGCCTCCTCCTCCGGGTCGTCTGTCTCGACGATACGGGTGGTTGTCGGAGCCAGCAGATCGGTGGAGACGGTGTCCAGATACGACTCCGTGCGGCTGCGCTCCCTGGGGCTGTCTGGCCCGAGGAGGTGGACCAGTTCGAGATGTGCGGTGTGGGCAACCGCGAGCGCGTCGGCCAGGAGGAGCTTCGTCGGCACGTACGTGGGCCCGTCCGACAGCAGTGTCACCTTCTCGACTGTCTCGGGGGAGCCATCCGAGAGCACGACACTGTCACAGGGGGTGTTCTCGACGACCCACTCCAGGTCGTCGTTGACGAACCCGAGCCGGCCGGTGTCGGGCGCGAAGCTGTGGGCGACGATGTCGATGTCGTTGTACGTCGCGTACTCGACGATAGACTCACGCACGTCCCGGGCGGTCACCCGGTAGTACGAGACGTCGTCGTACTCCTCGACCCAGGCGGGTACGTCGTCGCTGATGTCCGGATGCTCCTCGTTCAGCGTCTCCTTTCGTGACCGCTCGAACTCCACGACGTCGAT
>JAQCNM010000086.1 GCA_028275025.1 Halovenus sp. | reverse complement strand
TGCCCGGTCGAGCGCGAAGTACGGCTGGAGTCCCCCATCGAAGTTGAAGTTCGCGTTGAACTCGTGCGGGGCCGTCTCGATGAGGTTCACGCCGACCACCCCCGACTGCTCGATAGGCGACGACAGAGCCCCGAATTACACCGTAACTTATACGATGTAGTTGAACATCGATTCTCAGTTACCGCGAAGGGCTTTGAACAAAAAGTATCAAGCCGGCGGAGGGATTCGAACCCTCGGCCTATTCCTTACGAGGGAATCGCTCTACCGCTGAGCTACGCCGGCACCAGTACGAATCTATTGCAGATACGCCGCATAAGGGTTGCGACTCGACCCACCGTGCCGTCCTCGGTCGACCGAAACCGGAACCCGGTGACGGCCACGGGACTGTTTCGACCAGTTTATCCCACTCCCACGAGATATGTTGGCACGATGGAGAAGGCGTTGTGGTACCTGATCGCCGGTACCAGGGGTGGAGAGAACCGCGCCCGCATCATCCGCCTTCTCGACGAGCGGCCACGAAACGCCAACCGCCTCGCCGACAAACTCGATGTCGAGTACAACACGGTCCGGCACCATCTCGATACGCTCGCCGAACACGACGTGGTGGAGCCGGGGGGAAGCGAGTACGCGGAGCTTTACTTTCTCACCGACAGGTTCGAGCAGTACAGGGAGACGTTCGAACAGATCACCGAGCAGATGAGAGACGACCGGTGAACCGGTTCACCGTCGCGGCCGCGTCGTCGGCACTCACCGTCGGACTCCTGCTGGTGGTGAGTTTCGATGTCGACGAACCGGAGAGACCAGTACTCGTCGCCGTCCAGCGTGCACTGCAACTGCTGGCTGTCGGCGTGTTCGTGCACCTGAGTCGCCGGTGACGTGAGGTCACCGGGCAGGTCGGCGAGACGTCACCCTGTCTCCTGTCCCGGGTCGGTCGGCGACCGGCGGAGTCGTCCGGACGGGAACAGTGTCACCACGGTCAGGAACCCCAGCGCGACGAACTGCAGGCCGCGCAGGCCGACCAGCGCGTACATCGCGGTCGTTCCGCCGGCGTATATCATCTCCGTCGAGAGATACGCACCGATGGCGACGATGTTCTCGACCGACAACACACCCGCGAACAACAGGAGGCCGAGCAGCATCGGTGACCGGAACGTCCGGTAGTTGCGCAGCCAGACCGCGATGAGGACACCAAGCAGTGCCAGGTTCACCACGGCCAGCCCGACTGCCGAACTCATCCAGAATGCCATACGTAACTCCGTTCGTCTGATGTTGTGTGTAGGTTCATATTACTGTTTGGTTACGACACCGTGCTCGTCGGATGGGGTTACCGTGGGCTCCGCTCGTGTTCTCTCACAGACCGAGACGACAGTTGAGGGTTTCTCAAACTCCAGAGAAACTGCCTGCAAACTCTGTTGGAACTCTGTTGGAACTTGTTCCGCCGATGTTGGTCGGCGCCGTTGCCTGGCACAGCCGGGGTCAGCACCGTTGTAGTAGCACGTCGAGAACAACATTGTACTCGTGTGGGGAGTACGACCGGACCGTCCGGGTGGTCTCGACGGTCACGTCGTATGTCGGCTCCGCGGCCGCGCGGACCGCCCGTTCCCCGGGCCCGAAGCGGTCGTCCTCGGGTGCCATGTCGTAGTAGTGAACCCGACACTCGTCACCGGCGAGCGTGACGGCAGTGTCCAGAAACTCCTCGGCCGTGTGTGGGAGGTTCATCACCAGGCGGTCTGCCCAGCCCTCGTACTCTGGGGCGACGGCTGTCACGTCGCCCTGGATAGCGGTGATACGGTCGCCGACGCCGTTGCGGTCTGCGTTCTCTCGGAGGTACGCGATGGCAGTCTCGTTGATATCGGTGGCGACGACCGTCGCGCCCCGGCGCGCGAACGGCACCGCGAAGGGGCCGACACCGGCGAACATGTCGAACACCCGGTCCCCGGCCGACACCTGCCGGGTGACGCGGTGACGCTCGGTCGCCAGCCGCGGCGAGAAGTACACCGCGGCGAGGTCGAGCACGAACTCGGAACCGTGCTCGCGGTGGACGACCTCGGTGTCGTCACCGACGAGGGGGGTCCACTCACGGACCCGCTCGCGGCCCTTTACTTTCGAGGCACGGTCGAGCACCGTCTCGACGGGGATATCCGACGCCACCAGCGCGTCGGCGAGGGCGCGTGCCCGTTCCGGGTCGTCCTCGTCGACGAGGGCCGTCTCGCCGATGCGCTCGTACGACGGCTCGAAGGAGAGAAGCTCCGCGGGTGTGGTCTGTGTCTCCCGCCGGGGGGCGTCGTAGGTGACGACCGTGTGGCCCTCGTGACCGGCGGCGTCGGCGTCGGTCACCGGGATGTAGAGGTGGCCGTCGTCGTGACTGATCTCGTGGTCCCGGTCGAGGAGGCCGGTCTCGGCGAGTCGTGCCCGGGTCTGCTCGCCCGCCTCGCGGTCGACACGAACGCAGGGAACGGCTGTCACGTTCGTGGCTGGGTCGGCCCCGGGAGTAAATCTGACGGGTCCACGGTGAGCGCGGGTCACAGCCAGTCGCCGCATCTTTGAATCACCGGGTCGTACACGCCGACATGGAGCTACGCGGCGAGCGCGAGTGTACGGCGTGTGGGGCGCGCTGGTCGTACTACGAGACGGGCGAGATAACCTGCCCCGACTGCGGGAGCCCACGGAGTGTCAGTGTCGAGGCGGCGGCGGCACACACCGCCGGGGGAGGCCGGTTCGACCTCACGTCGGTTCGTGAACAGGTCGGGGAGGAGCCGCTGCGGGCTGTTGCAGACACGGCCGCCGACACGGCCGCGGAGTACCTCCAGACCGCCGGGTTCGTTCACGCAGGCGAGCTACGGCCGTTCGACGGGACACACCTCGCGGCGGCCGAACTCCGCCGGGTCGGCACGACGCTGGGTCGGGTGATGGACGTCACAGACGACGAGGAGCTCTACCTCCTCGGACTGTTGGGCGGGGCAGACAGCGGCGAACGACCCACACCGGCGGAGGTGCCCGAGACACTCCACCCGGAGCGCGGCCTCGCGGTCGCGGCGAGTGTCGACACGTACCTCTCGGATCTCCGGCAGGTCCGCGGGAACGGGGAGCCCGAACTCGACCGGGTGCTCTCCGCGATACGGCCACGACAGAAGCGTATCGAGGCACTCGACGGCGATGTCGATCCCGTCGCGGCCGAGCGACTGGTCCGGGCTGTCCGTGACGTGAGCCGCTACTGGTGCGAGGGTGACGAGACGGCGCTCGCGCGTGCCGGTGACCGGTTGAGGTAGCCTCACAGCGAGCGCCGGCCGGCGGCGACGGCCACCCCGCCCCGGGACTGTTCGGCATCGTAGTCGGACCCGCAACGCTGTTAGTGGATTGTTACCGAGTGCCCCGCGAGTGCCACATCAGGTGGACTCACACCGGCGACCGACACGTGTGGTGTGTATCCCGTCTCCGTCACCTGAGACGGCAGGTCAGGCGGCCTCCGTGGTGCCGGACAGCCCGGGTTATACGAGAAACTCCGGGCCGCCGAGGGTTCCGACGAGCAACAGCACGAGCAGCGCGAGCATGAACACGATACTCAGCACCCGGACGAGATAGGCTATCTGCCGACGGTCGTCGGACAGTGACTCTGCCAGGCCGTTCAGGGCGAACGCTGTGCCGAAAAGCGGGGTGAACGGCGTGACACCGCGCCCGACTGCCAGATAGTACGCCGTCAGCAGGTAAAACAGCGTGGCAGCACAGAGCCAGACCAGGTTCTGTGGTCGCCCGTCCGGTGGGCGGGACAGGTCACCGAAAAACCGGGTAGTGAATCGCTCGCGGTCGGACATCGACAGGTAGTAAACTGTCGAAAGTCATAATAGTTGTGATAGGAGTCGCACCGGGTCGGAGCGGGTGGGAGGGCCGGGAAGCTTTTTATCCGGCCGGTTGAAGAGAGAGTATGGAGGAGTTCGAGGGGCTCGATCTCCAGGCAGTCGAGGACAGACTCGACACCGAGACGGACGGACAGCCGGTCGGTGACCGGGTCGTGCTCGACGTTCTGGACGGAACGACGCCGCCGACAGAGTGGGTACAGCTCGTCGCCTCGGGGGCGGTTCTCGTGTTGCACGTCGAGGGAGACCTGAACGAGCTCGCGGCCGGGTTCGCCCGCGATGTACGCGACGGCGGCGGCGAGCTGATGCACTTCAGGGGGTTTCTCGTCGTCACGCCTGCGGATGTCGGTATCGACGCCGACCGTCTCCGGTAGCTCGTTTCTGACGGTGGCGGCCGACGAACAGCCAGGGTTCAGACGGCCGTCGGGTTCGACTCACCGGACACGGCCGTCGAGTTCGAGTCCGACGTGGTCGGAGATGTAGTTAGGGGTCTCGGAGGTGACCCAGAACTCGCTCGTGTCTGTCTTGCCCCGCCAGAAGTGGCGCCGCCTGATCTGGTCGATATCGAGTTCGAGCGTGTGCTCGGGCTGTGGCTCCTCGAGTAGGATGTAGTCGATACGGCGGTCGGGGACCGCCGGGTAGTTACACCGCCGGCCGCGGTCCTCGAGGTAGTCGGGGGCCGCCGGGTCAGGTTTCGCACGGGCCATCCCACCGGGCGGCCCGTGCTCGATGTATGTCGTTCCGACGGAGCCGCCGTGACGCTCCCAGGCGTCGTACAGCGAGCAGACCGCGAGAAACTGCTCGAACAGTTCGTCCTCGCCCCGGTTGCGCTCGGAGACGAGACGGGGGTCGGCAGCGTTTATGTTGAAATCACCGGTGACGACAGTGATGTTCTCCTCGCTGCCGGCCGTCTGCACGAACTCGGCGAGCTCCGAGAGCTGTCTGGCGCGGTACTCCTCGATGGACGGTGGGTCGGCAAACGGAAGCTCGTTCGGGGTGAGATTGAGATCGCCCCCGTGGATGAGATGTGTCGTGAACACGTCGAGACTGCCGGGACCGACATCGACCTCGACGTGCTGTGCACCCTTGTTGGCGTAGAAGTCGGCGTCACGAAGCGAGTGACCGTGGTGGCTGAACCCCCTGTCGGTCGTGTCGACGATGGGTGTGTCCGGCCCGGTGAGCGTGCAGAGACCGCTGTGTTTCGACGGAATATCGAGACGTTCGAGCGGTGCCGACCCCGGGCCGGCGTGGCTGTCGGCGACCCAGCCCACCTCGTCGGCGAGGCGGTTCCGGGTCGACTCCCGGAACACCTCACACATCGCGACGACGTCGTAACTACTACCGTCGAGTGCCCGACAGAGATCACGTGTGCGCCCCGCCAGGTCGGGCATGTGCCCGACAGTTCCCGGCGAGACACGCCCGAGGGGGCCAAACTCGAGGGTGGGCAGTTCGACCCCGTCGAGAAGCCACGTGTTGTAAAACAGGAAGCTGAACGGCTCCCCGCGGCCGAGTCGCGAGAGGCGGCGCGGGAACCCGGGTGAGCGGACACCGCTCGTGGCGGCCTCGTACCACCGTGTCAGCCTGCTCGCGGCCGGGCGGTCCGTTTCCGTGGCAGCACTGCTGTTGTTGTCACCCGAGCCCCCGCCGGTTCGAAACAGGCTGTCGAGAGCTACCATGACAGAACCTGCTCGCACGCGACTCCCGTGTTCACGCCTATACTTCCAAAATCCCAAAGTTAGTACTACCGGTTTAGTCGTGTCGACACCGACGGCCGGTTCCGGGCAGACAGGGACCGAGAGCAACACGACGGCGGTGTCAGTCGATGCGGAACACGGGCTCGGTGAGTGTCTCGCTCCGGCACTCCGGACACCGGCTGGGGCGGTTCACCGGGTCGTCGAACCCGTCGAACCCACAGTCACGACAGGTCGGCGGTGCGACCTGTAGCTCGTCGTCAGTGGATGCAAGCGAGCGGGCGATATGCTGGACGTGGTCGAGGGCCTCCGGCGTCCGGATACCGAACGCCCGGGCGAGTCCACTCGCCGACAGGGCCTCGTCGCGCAGGCGGTCGGCGATTCGCTCGCGCGTCGTCTGGTCTGCCTCGCGCATACCGGCCGTACGGAGTCCACCTCGAAACCTGTTTCGGGCAGTGTATGAAAAGGAATATATCTGTCGCCGGAAAGAGGGCACGTATGGAAGCTGTTGTGCTCGCAGGTGGGTACGCGACGCGGCTGTGGCCGCTCACCCGTCATCGTCCAAAGATGCTCCTCCCGGTCGGGGAGGCGACTGTCGTCGACCGTATTCTCGCGCCACTCGAAGCTGACGACCGTATCGAGACGGTGTACGTCAGCACGAACGAGCGGTTCGCCGAGGACTTCGCGACACATCTCGAAACAACGGCGTTCGAGAAACCGGAGCTCAGCGTCGAGGAGACAACCGAAGAGGGTGAGAAACTCGGTGTCGTCGGGGCGCTGGCACAGCTCGTCGAGCGCGAGTCCGTCGACGACGACCTGCTCGTGGTGGCGGGTGACAATCTCATCAGCTTCGATCTCTCGTCGTTTCTGGATTTTTTCACCGCTCACGAGGGGAGCACACTCGCCGCTTACGACGTTGGCTCACCGGAACGTGCGACCGCGTACGGTATCGTCGAACTCGACGGTGACCGGGTCGTCGACTTCCAGGAGAAACCCGACGAGCCACCGAGTACGCTCGCGTCTATCGCCTGTTACGGGTTCACAGCAGGCGACATCCGCTTCGAGGAGTATCTCGACGGCGGCAACAACCCCGACGAACCGGGCTGGTTTCTCCAGTGGCTCCAGGCTCGTCGACCGGTACACGCCTTCTGTTTCGACGAGGCCTGGTTCGACATCGGGACCCCCGAGAACTACCTCCGTGCGGTTCGGTGGGCGCTGGACGGTGATACGGTCGTGGCCGACAGTGCGACCGTCGACGGTTCGACACTCGGCGAGAACGTCCACGTGATGGCCGGGGCGACAGTCCGTGACTCCACGGTCGAGGGCTCACTGGTCTTTCCGGACGCCACCGTCGAGGAGACCGACCTGCGCGACACGATAATCGACCACGAGGCCGTCGTGCGCGACCTCGCGCTCTCGGGTGCGCTCGTCGGTGCCCACTCGCAGTTGCCCTGAGACCGCCGGTCGGAGACCCACAGTCACAGTATCGGCGACAACAGACACCTGAACATGGAGCCCACGACCTTCGAACAACAGCAGACACGACAGACGGTCGCCGTCACCGACCGGAGCGGCGCCCGGTTCTGGATTGCTGGTATCGGGGCTGTCTGAGATGAGGCGTCCACTCGACGGCGACCGGCCGGTCGTGCTGGCGGTGGTTGCCCTGCTCGCGGTTCCGGGAGCTGTGGCAGTCGGGGCCGGGAGCGACACGGTCGGTATCCTCGAGTACGACCCCGAGACGGTCGAACTGGCACCCGGCGAGGAGGAGACGGTCGAACTGGCGCTGTTCGTCGGCGGATCGGCCCGAAACGTCGGTGTCGACCGCGTGAACACCACACTCACCTACGACGCCGAGGCGCTGAACGTGACAGCCACGGAGCCTGGCGGGTGGCTGGCCGACGGTGCCGGTGTCGGCGTCGAGACCGAACGGGAGGCCGGCGCGGTGTGGGTGACACAGACGCGCGACCGGGGGGGAGCCACCGGAAACGGAACCGTCCTCTCGGTGACAGTCGCTGTCTCGGAGACTGCCACACCGGGCAGCTACACGCTCGCCTGTGGTGACACGAGTGTCCGGACGGTCGACGGTCACCACCAACACACGTTCACCGACAACGCAACGGTCGTCGTGGCCGAGAACAACGCCGACGATAGCCTCTCCGGGCGGTTCACGCTAGGTGTCGGAACGGTCATCGCGTTGCTGGTGCTCGCGGCACTGACTACCGACCGGGTCAGGTCAGAGTGATCGGGGCGGCCCTGGACACCGCAGGTCAGAGTGATCGGGGCGGCCCTGGACACCGCAGGTCGGACCGACGAGAGGGTCCCAGACAGGACATCTACCCGAAGAACTCGGCCAACCGGTCGGCGGCAGTCTCGACGCGGGGTGAGACTAGCGCGAACCGTATCCAGTCGGCCCGGGAGTCGCCAAACGCCTCGCCAGGCATCCCGGCGACACCCGCCTCGTCGACGAGCCGTTCGACGTTCTCGAACGTGCCGGGAAACCCCGGGAACCGCGCCATCACGTAGAACCCACCGTCGGGGTCGGTGTAGGTTGCGCCGGCCGTGTCGAGTGCGTCGGTGAACGTGTCGATGCGCCCGCGCAGGCGGTCCCGGACGTTCTCGTAGTAGTCGGGGCCGGTCTCCCGCAAGGCGTGCAGAACCGCCGCCTGTGCCGGCCGGGAACTGGTCACGTTCGTCAGCATGTGTCGGGTGCGAGCGTGGTCGAACAGGTCACCACGCGGACCCTCCCGGTCCGGGAACACGGCGTACCCGACCCGCCAGCCGGTGATGGCGAGTGACTTCGAGAAACTGTTCGTGACGACCCGGTGTGGCGAGTCGAAGGAAAGTGCCGAACTGAACCGCCCGGAGTAGTCAAAGTGGTCGTACACCTCGTCGCTGACCAGCAGAGCGTCGTAGTCGGCCGCGATATCCACCAGTGCCGCCATCGTCTCCCGGTCGTAGGTCGCACCGAGCGGGTTGTTCGGTGTGTTCACGACGATGACACTGGTCTCCTCACGGGTGCAGTCCCGGACTGTCGCCGTATCGGGCACCCCGCCCCGGCCGGCGGGAACGTACCGCGTGTCGGCACCGAGTAACGACGCCCGACCCGCGTAGTAGGGGTAGGTCGGGTCGACGAGCAGCATCTCGGAGCCCGGAAACTGCTCGAACCCGGCCGACATGGCGAGGTGGTTGGCCTCGCCCGCCCCGTTCGTGACGACGACCTGCTCGCGGTCGACAGCCCGGCGGTCCGCAATCTCCTCGCGCAGCCCCGTCAGCCCGACACTGGGCGGGTACTGGAACCGTTCGGTGTCACCCTGGGCGTACTCAACCAGCCCCTCGCGGAGCGACTCGGGTGGCTCCCAGTCCGGACTGCCGCTCACCATGTCGACGACGTCGCGGTCTGCCTGACTCGCGTACCTCATTACGCGAAAAAACTGCGGCGTCTCGTACTCCATACCGCACGTGTGAACGGCGGCCACCTGTCTCTTTCCCCGGCTCTATCCCGGGTGGTCCCGCTGGCCGTGGGTGGCCTGCAGGGTCAGAAACGGAGCCACACGTTTCAAGCGTGCGCCCACGAAACAATCGTACAGAGATGGTGAACTACTGTCCGGAGTGTGGTGAACCAGTTGCCGGGGTGGACGCGTTCTGCAGCGAGTGTGGGGCTGAACTCGACGCCGACCCGGGCGTGGCCGACGAGCACGGCCACCAGAGCGACTGGGGACAACAGGAGACCGGCGGGCGAGTCGGCAACGAGGAGACGAGCGGGGGCGGTAAACAGGGGACGAGTGGCTGGGGCGATCAAGCGACGAGCGGGTGGGACGAACAACCGACCGGTGACAGCTCTCGGGCGGGGCGGGGTCGGGACGGTGTGGCTGCAGGCGGTCCCGGTATCCCACGCGAGGGTGCCGTCGCCACGTTCAGGCAGGGGCTGGGCTGGGTACTCGGTCTGCCGGTGTTGGTCGGGGCATTCACCCTGCTCGGACTGCTGAACACGGCGAGTACCGCGGTCGCACCAACAGCCGAGGCCATCGAGTCCGGTCAGACGACTAACAGCGCGCTCAGCTCTGTGCTGTCGCTTCTCGCGTTTGTTGTCTTTCTGGTCGTCACCGGAACCGCGTACGTCTACGCCGAACGGCGGGTCACCGGAGCGGACCTGACAGGGAGTCTCGACGAGTTCTTCGGCGTCGTGACGAGCGTGGCGAGACGGTTTCTCGCCCTGCTCGGGGTCTTCCTCCTGTACGTCGTGTCGACAGTCATCGGCCTGCTCTTCTTCGTCATACCGGGGGTGTACATCGGCGCTCGGCTCTCGCTCGCGCTGCCGGCCGTCGTGATCGACGATCAAGGGGTGATCGAGAGCCTCTCGACGAGTTGGGAGGTCGCACAGGGCAATCTCCTGAAGATCGTCGGGCTCGTTGGCCTCCTCTTCGTGGGCCTGATCGGGGCGGCTATCGGCGGTGTGTTCGTCGCACTGCCGGTGACCGGTGCCTTCGAGGCGGCCAACATCCCCGGGGCGGAGACGGCCGGGTCGGCCGCCATCGACCCAATCCTCGCAGTTGCTCTCGGTGCCTACCACGTAGCGCTCGCTCGGGTCTACCTGGAGAACCGGGACGGCGGCGACCAGCCCCGTGACCAGCGCCAGGACGACCGGCGACGCGAGCAACAGCAAGAACAGGACCCCGCGGCCGAGTGGTGACCAGCGTCTCGGTCGTGACACCGCCAGTGGTTTACTCGTGCCACACCAAGAGACGGATATGAGTGATCTGACCGCGACGCTACACACGACAGAGGGCGACATCGAGATCCGACTGTTCGACGAGCGGGCTCCGCGAACGGTCGAGAACTTCGTCGGGCTGGCAACCGGGAACCGCGAGTGGGAGGACCCCGAGACGGGCGAGCGGCGCACAGACCCGCTGTACGACGATATCCCCTTTCACCGGGTCATCGACGGGTTCATGCTACAGACCGGCGACCCGACCGGAACCGGCCGCGGCGGCCCCGGCTACACCTTCGACGACGAGTTCCACCCCGAACTGCGTCACGACGGGGCGGGGACCGTCTCGATGGCCAACCGCGGCCCCGACACGAACGGCTCACAGTTTTTCATCACGCTCGACGCACAGCCACACCTCGACGACAAACACGCCGTCTTCGGCGAGGTGACCGACGGGATGGGGGTCGTCGAGGCGATCGGGTCGGTGTCGACGGACGGCGAGGACAAGCCGACCGACCGGGTCGCACTCGAATCGGTCACGGTCCACAGCTAACTCACACGGGGCTGGCCTGTGGGCTGGGCAGCCGGGTGTCTCGTCCGGGCACAACCGGGACGTGTTTTTAGCTGGCTAGTTCGAGCCGGTAGGCGGGGAGACGAGCGGTTCCCACTCCTCGTGTTCGAACACCCCTACCTTTGTTCCGTCAATCGTCCGCAGGTGGCTGTACAGAACCCCCTCCTTTTTTGCTGAACTGACCATCGCATCGGCAAGTCGCATATCGTATCGACAGGCGACGAGAATCGACCGCTTACTGTCGCTATCGAGAAACTCGAGTACCGCATACATCAGCCCCTCGACCTCCCTGCCGTACGAGAGATACTCGGTGAACGCCTCGGGGTCGTACATCGGCTCGAACGCCTCGGCGTGGTTGTCCGGGAGGATCATCTTCAGCCCGAACTCGTCGTCATCGAGCATATCTATGCTGACGGTGTCGGTGTGGATGGACGTTACTGTGAGCGGGTCCCAGCCGTTCGAGCGTCTGTCAGCCGCAATCGCCTCCATATCGTCGAGCGTTTGTTTCCAGGCCTCCGTTTTTGCACCTGTGGGGTCTTTTATCCGCTCCTCTATCGGGTCAGGTGGTTCGGGCATACCGTCTTCCTGTGTCATATACAGTACTACCCCAGCCGCGTCTATAGTTCTTTTCGAGTCGATGCCTGGTGAACTACCCCGCCCACGGTGGCGTGTGGTCCATGTTCAGTCCGGCATCGCTGACACAACGGAGTTGACATCGTCAGTAAACGCGGTCTGTACTCCGCCGAAGTAGCGGGGACTGCCACGAAGTTCGCCTTTGACCTGCACGCCCCTCGTGGCAGTGAGACGGGGTCGGACCGTTCCGTCGTCTTCGGGGAACAGGCGGTACCTCGCCGTGGTTTATCGCGACTGGTAGAGTAGCTTCACCCACGGGCACGGCGGCCCGTGGTGCTCGCGCTGTTTTCTTTTATTTACCGGGCTACTGAACACCGAGACCAACCTCGAGAAAAAAAGAGGTCCCCAGCACAAAGAGACTGGAGAGGAACAACTGCGCCGGAATCCGGAGCCGGTGTTCGGGCGGTGGAAGGGTGACCCACCGAACCGGTGGAAGCGCACGTGTGACCCGCTGGAGCTCTATCTCGTGTGTCTCCGGAATCGAGGGTCCTCTCCGGTTGGACTGTTCGGGGCTGTTGTCCGGACCCGACGGTCGTAGTTGGACGACAGCGTAAGCCATCATCAGCCAGCCGATGGCGAACATGAACACCTTCGCCCCGATGGCCCCCCCGCCGCTTCCGACGCTTAGCAACACCGCGGCAGTTAGTGTCACCCCAGTCACGGCCAGCGAGAACGTGACCGCGTCGAGCACCGCGAGCACGTACACTCGGAGCCCCGCGAGCCGTCCGGAAGAAGACATCGCTCTCACTCGCCGTGTTCTTTTATCGACCGATCCTCAATTACCGGGCCTGGTTCGCGATACTCCGAGTCGTGTCGGTGACAGTAGCTCTTCCGGTCGGTCGAGCCAACCGTGTAGAACTGTAGCTCCGAATCGGACTGCTCCGGGTCTTCGTCGACACCGTCACAGACGCTACCAAACTCGTCGTTGAGCAGCGTGAGTGCCGCTTCCTCGTCGTTCTCGTTTGCTCTTCGGGCGACCTCGTCGAGGATCTCCTGCACGTTTGCGGGCACCTCGAACTCGCCGAACAGCTCTGTTATCGTGTCGTTCATGTCGCCAAAGCGGGTCTCCCAGCCCAAGCTTCCTCGGATGCGTTCGCGTATCGTCCGGTCGGCGCGCTGGCGCTCTCGAAGCACCTCTCGGACCGTGTTCAGCTGTGACCAGACCCCCTCGTCAAGATCTTGATACCCCGAGGGTCGTATCCGGGCCGGGCAGCGGGTGCTAAATGGACAGCCGTTCGGCGGGTATCGCGGGTTCGGCGGCGTTCCCTGGAGCGTGATTCGGTCCCGCTCCTGTCCCGGGTCGGGGAGAGGGATTGCAGACAGCAGTGCGTGTGTGTACGGGTTCGAAGGGTCGGCGAACAGCTCTTCTGTCGGCCCAATCTCCATGATGTGCCCGAGATACATCACTGCGACCCGGTCGGAGATGTGCCGGACCACAGAGAGGTCGTGAGCGATAAACAGATATGTCAGGCCGAACTCCGCTTGGAGCTCCTCGAGAAGGTTGATTATCTCGGCCTGAACGCTCACGTCGAGCGCCGATACTGGCTCGTCGAGCACCATGAAATCCGGGTTCAGGGTGAGCGTCCGAGCGATGCTGATTCGCTGGCGCTGTCCACCGGAGAACTGGTGTGGATACCGGTAGTAGTGCTCGCGCTGGAGTCCAACGGTTTCGAGAAGCGACTGGACCCGCTGTCGTCGCTCGCCGTCGGTCTTCCACTCGTGAACGTCGAGCGGTTCGCGGACGATCTCGCCGACGGTCATCCGCTCGTTCAGGCTCGACTCGGGGTCCTGGAACACCATCTGTGCGTTTCGTCGCCAGGAAAGGAGCTCGTCTTGTTCGTAGCTGGTGATATCCTCGCCGTCGTACAGAATTTCACCGCCGGTCGCATCTTCCAACTGAAGCAGTGTTCGCCCGAGCGTCGATTTGCCACAGCCGGACTCTCCGACCAGCCCCAGGGTCTCACCCTCCTGAATATTGAACGTGACACCGTCGACGGCCCGTACCGGCTGACCGCCAAACAGTCCGCCCTCGTCGTAGTACGTCTTCAGGTTTCTGACTTGGACCAAAGCGTCTGTACTACCTCTCTCGGTACCGATTTGTTGGCTCATGACGTATCGCTCTCCTCGCGAGGTGGGTTTCGCTGGTCGTGCATCATAGCGGCTTCCTGCTCGGACATATTCTCCGGGTACAGCAGACACGCGGCCGTGTGGTCGTCGTTCTGTTCGTTTGCCGGCACCGAGACCGGATGGACCTCTCGGCAGGCTTCGAACGCCTTTGGACACCGGTCGGCAAACCGGCACGAGGTCGGTGGCTCGTTTGGCGTCGGCACGGTCCCCTCGATTGTTGAGAGACTGTCACCCGACTGTGCCCCCGGGATAGATTCGAGGAGTCCCTGTGTGTACGGGTGTCGAGGGTGTTCGAACAGTTGGTCTACGTCGGCTCTCTCGACCATCTCACCGGCGTACATTACGTTCACTCGGTCCGCAACGTTCGCAATCACACCCATGTCGTGGGTGATAAACAGTATTGCCAGGTCACGCTCTGCCTGGAGCTGTGTGAACAGGTCGAGAATCTGTGCCTCTATCGTGACATCCAGCGCCGTTGTTGGTTCGTCGCAGATGAGCACGTCCGGGTCACATGCCAGTGCCATTGCAATAACAGCACGCTGACGCATCCCACCGGAGAACTGGTGAGGGTACTCCTTCAGCCGCCGCCGGGAGTCGGGGATTCCGACTGCTTCTAGTAGGTCCGCCGCCTCACGAGTGGCTTCACTACCCCGCATATCGCGGTGGAGATTGAGCGACTCCTTTATCTGATTGCCGATCGTGAACACCGGATTGAGGCTGCTGAGCGGGTCCTGGAAGATCATCGCGATACGACCACCGCGCATCAGTCGCTTCGCTTCTCCTTCGAGAGCAGTTATCTCGACGAATCCACGCTGTATCTGCCCTGGTCGTGTCGCCTCACCGTCGGTCACGAACACGAAGTCTCCCTCGTCACAGAGCCCCAGTTCCGGTCCGTAGCCGCCACCGACGAGATCCGCAACAGGAACATCTTCTGGCCGCTCGTGACCAAAGTGCTGTGGCGTACGGTCGATCTGGTCGAATGCCGCACTCTTGTCGACCTCGTGAGCCACATCGGAGAGTTCGGCCGTGTGCCCCGAGAACGAATCCGCGTACGCTCGGACGGTCTCTGTCTGCCGGTAACGGATACTGCTCCCCGCAAGAATCTGTCCGGGGGAGTCGATGAGCCGCATGATCGAGCGGGCGGTAACGCTCTTTCCCGACCCGCTCTCCCCGACGACCCCGAGGGTTTCACCGGGGTAGATGTCTGCCGACACACCGTCTGCGGCACGGATTGTCTCCCTGTCGGTGTAGAACACCGTCCGCAGGTTTCGCACCTGAAGAATTGGGTCCTCGCGGTCAGGTCGGTCACGGACTCGGTCGGCGGTCATCAGCCACCACCTCCGGCGGCCGCTGCGTCGCCATCGCCGATGTCTGACTCGGGGTCGATTGCGTCCCTGATACCGTCACCCAACGCGTTGAACCCTGTCACCACGAACACGATCATGATACCCGATACGGTCGAAACGTGCCAAGAGTCCGTGGTGATGTAGTCTTGGCCACTGCTGATAAGCCGGCCCCACTCGGGGGTCGGCTCAGAGATGCCGAGTCCCAGAAACGAGAGTGCGGCGGTAACGATAATCGTGCTCCCGACCAGCAGCGAGGCGTATATCATCGTGTACGAAACCACGTACGGGGCCATGTGTTTACGCATAATCTTCGAAGGTGTCTGACCGTAGCTCTTTGCCGCGTCTATCCAATCTTCCTCGGCGATCTGCAACGTCGGTCCACGTATTGCGCGCCACAGTCCCGGCCAGAACGCGAAGGCAAACACCATCGCGAGCAGTAGCCCGCCGTCGAGTGGTGTCACGAGAGGGTGGTCCGAACCACTGAATATCACAGACAGCATCATGACCAGCAAGAAAAGTGGTATCGAGACGATCGTGTCACTGGTGACAACAGTGAGCAGGTCGACCAGACCCTTGTAGTAAGCTGTCAGAAGGGCCATCACGAGCGCAATCAGCGTCGCCAGACCCAGTCCGGTGAGTGCGATGATGAGCGACGTTCTGGCACCGTGGGCCAGTTGTGTCATCATATCACCCCCGCTCGGTGTTGTCCCGAGCGGTGAGAACCGGTCGAAGTCGTCGTAGCTGAACAACCCCACGTTCTGACCCTTTCCTTTCGAGACCGAGTAGAGGTTGGCCTGACCGTGCCTAACGGTCTCGAGGTCGCCAGACCCGTCTGTAAGTGGGTTCCCTTCGATGTCCTCATCGTCGAGAAACTGATGTTCGAACCGGTATGGTTCGTTCGAGCGCTCCTCGAGCGGAACTGTGCTGATCGCTGGTGCCCAGAGTGCTAGCACCACAAAGCTGAACACGACGACGAGCCCGAACAACCCCCAGAGGTGCCCACTGAACCGGTCGAGTGTGTCGTCACGGGGTGTCCAGTCGGCCGCCCGGTACTGTTCGCGGAACACGTTGTACCCCCGCCAGAGCCACACCAACCACCCGAACGCGTATGCATACACCACCGCCACACGGACCCCCCACGACTGCCCCGGTGACAGACCGAGGAACGTTCCCTCCCAACCCGAACCGTCGGGTGACCGGTACCCCTGGTTGGGAATAATTTCACGAGAGGTCAGCGTCGGTGCCTGGTTCGAAATGTTGTCAAGAACCGCCGTGAGAAAGCCGATCATACTCTCGACGAGTCCACCGATCGGCGTCAACACCATGAGCGCACTGACAACAGTCAGTATGCCCGTCAGCAGAGCCCGTTCGACCGTGAGTCGACGGTAGCTCGGCATGTTGGGTCTGAGGAGTCGCGTGACACGCCGCTCCGACAGTGAGAGAAACACCGATACCACGAACCCAAAGACGAGCACAGTCACGACACCAGAGCCGAGCAACTCGCCGACAGGTTCGAGACGTCCCGGCAGGACTCCGGTGTCTGCGACGGCACTCTCCACGTTACCGCCGACCCACTTCGGGAGTGCCGCGGTGGTCATGACGGCGAACTTCACACCGGTTCCAAGCGCCTTTACCCACCCCAGTATCCGACCGAGTTCAAGCACCAGTAAGGCGAGTGCGCCGACAAGCCACAAGAGCGCCGGCCTGGGGTTGTCGAGAAACCGCTTGCGGAGTGGGGCAACGTCCGATTCCGGGGTGACCGTTTCACTCATTGGTCGTACCCCACCCGTGGGTCGATTATCGTGTACAACAGGTCCTGGAAGATGTTCAGAACGATCAACAGTAGTGTGAACACGAACAGCAACGACCCGGCGAGTGGCAGGTCACCTTGGATGATTGACTGAAAGAAGGTTCGGCCCAGACCGTTTATCGTGAACAGCTCTTCCACGATAACCGACCCTCCGATGAGGAGAAATGCCTCGTTCGTTATAACGGGAATCAGCGGTATCAGGGCGTTACGGAACACGTGCTTTGTGATTATCTTGCGACCCTTGACACCTTTTGCCTTTGCGGTTTCGACGTACTTCGAGTTGATGTTCTCCAAGACAGCCGTCCGGCCGATACGCTGTTCGGCTGCCATCGATGCGGAGCCTAAAACGATCGCCGGCGGGAGAATCTTCTTTGTGTCACGGGCGAACCCGCCGAGGTCGAGTCCGGTCGGGAACGGAACGGGTCCGATGGAGCTCAGCGTGACGAAATTGAGACTCGGGGTGCCCTGGACAGACTGTATGTTGGGGCCGAACGTGTGCCACTCGAAACCCAGTGGGCCGCCGCTTGCTGTCGACGCCAGAAAGGCCGCGAGCATCGAGGCCAACCAGAAGTTCGGCATCGCCAACCAGAGGATGCCCAGTCCCGAGCTGATGTAGTCGCGACTGCTGTTTGGGTTGAGCCCGGCGTAGAACCCGAGCGGCAGGCCAATAAAAAGCGGGAGCAGTATCGCCCAGAAACCCAGCCAGAGTGTCGGCGGCGCAGTGTCGGCCAACACGGCGGGGATACCTCGATCGGCCTGGACGACCCACGACTGCCCCTCGAACTGGAGCAAGTCCGAGGCGAATCTGATGTACTGTTCCCACAGCGGGTCGTTCAGACCCAGTCGCTCTTCGACGGCGGCGACATCGGCACCAGACGCTTGTGGACCGAGACGCGCCGCGACTGGGTCGACCGGTCCCAGCCTCAGCACCACGAACAGGAACGTGATGACCAAAAACAGCACTGGTATCGAGAGCAGCACACGCTGCAGGAAGTAACGCCAGCGTCCCATTGATTATGGAGTTCTCCGCGGTCGATCAGCCAGCACAGTTTTTGACAGAGGGTTTGAAAGCATCAGTACGTATCAGTTTAGTATCGGTCGGGTCGGGTGGGGGCGTGTTCTCCTACGGGTCGGTCAGGCCTCGTCTTCGAGTGCAGTCTGCCAATCGAGGTAGTAACCGTTTGCCTCACCCGGAATCTCGTCCGTGTTGGTGTTTTTGGGCTCGAACGAGAACATCCCGTACGCGACGGACTCCCAGCTCCAGATCCAGCCAAGCGAGTACATCTGCAGGTCACCGTTCTCACCACGCTCTTGGAGTGTCGAGAACGGTGCCTGCTCGAGTTCCAGCGAGACGCCAAGGCCGGACAGTTTGTCACGGAGGTTTCCGGCAGCCTGTTGGAACACCTGACTCGAGTAGGTCGTCACTGTCAGATCGTACGGGTCGTCGGAGGTGTAATCGTTGTTCGACAGGATACGCTCGGCCGCGTCGAAGTTCGACTCGTTACGCCCGTATGGCCAGGCTTCGAGCCAGCTGTCGTAGCCGTCCTGACCGGTCGGCCAGATGCCCGGCGGAGTGAAGCTAAACGCCTCGACACCACGCCCCTGGAAGATCTGCTGGACGAGTTGCTCGTGATTCGCAACCAGTGCGACCGCCATCCGAACCGGCTTCGGCGTCTGTGAGACATTGAACGCGAAGTAGAACGTACTCAGCTCTGGCACACCGAGGTAGTTGACCTCGGTCTCTGGACCGTCTTGGAGCTGATACGTTCCAACGTCACGCCCGCGGTCGTCCTCCTCGGCGGAGATCTGCTCTTGACTGTAAAACTGGGTCGGGATCTCGAAGATATCGGCGTTCTCTTCGCGAACCGAGTAGTCGTACTCGGCCTGTGGGTCCGAGAAGATAGCCCACTGGACTTCCGAGACGTTGGCAGTCTCACCCCAGTACTCGTCGTTACGGACAACCCGTGCCTCCTCGTTCTCGGTGAAGCTATCGAACAGGAACGGCCCGGTACCGTTTGCTTCCTGACGGCTGATCTCGTCGACAGTTACCTCACCGTCGTAGCCAGGCACATCACCCACGTACCCTTCTGGAACCGGTGCGAAGGCGGAGTATGTCATGACATCGAGCAGTGGAGGATTGGGTGCCGACACCTGAAGCTCCAGGGTCTGCTCGTCGACGGCCTCGATTCCGAGCGAGTCCGGCACAGCGCTCATCGGACCGACACCGTTCTCCTCGTCGGTCTCGTGTTCGATAGCGAGACCACCAGTGGTGTCCAGCGCGAAACTCGCACGGACACTGTTATCCGACAGCGCCACCCGCTCAAGACTGTATTTCACGTCGGCAGCGGTCATCGATGACCCGTCGTGGAACGTCACATCGTCGCGGAGGGTAATCGTCCACGTGAGCTGGTCGTCGGACACACTGACTCCTTCGATGAGCCGGTTCTGAAGCTCCGGCACACCAGCGGGGTAGTGAGTCAGCGTCTCGTACATCTGGTTGATGACCCGCGCGGAGGCGGTGTCGTCGGACTGAATCGGGTCGATAGTGTTGAACGTCGCGTTGGTGAGGCTGAGCGTGTCGGAGCCCTCTACCGACGTGTCGTTGTGGATTTGATGATGGGAGCCGAGCGTTCCCGTGTTCGGAGTCTCGACATCGTTGTACCAGAACCGCTCGGTCAGTCCGTGGTACAGCGGGAGCAGGACCATATCGTCACGCACGGCCTCCTCCATCTCGACGTAAGCCTCGTTACGAAGGCCCTGTGCGTCGGGAGACGGGTTGTTTATAACCCTCTCCCAGGCAGCCTGTGCTTTGTCGGCCTGTGGTGGGCTGACCTCAAGACTGGACGGACTCGTGCCACCGTTCTCGCCGCCGTTCGTGCCACCGTTCTCGCCGCCGTTCGTGCCACCGTTCTCGCCACCGTTTCCTTCGTTGTCACTGTCGCCACCCGTACAGCCTGCGAGCCCCACCGACGCGGAGCCACCGAGGGCAAGTAGAAGTTTTCGACGGGTGTTGTCCACCTCGTCCGGTTGTTGGCCAGTCATACGGACTCAATTCTCCGCAGAACTTCATAAAAGTATCGCATCGAAACACGGTGACACGGTACGGAACAGCAACCGGTCGTCTCGTGGGTTCGAGTGTCGACCCGGGAGTGGTCACGGTCTGGTTGTCGGGGTCGGGAGAACCACGACGTGCCGGTAGCCGACGGGCCAAACTAGCCTCCGATGTCGGAACGTGCATTATCGCTCCGACCGAACGGGAAGCTATGACGACAACCGCGTTTCTGAGTGTCTCACCCGACACGGAAGGGAGTATGGCACCGGCAGTTGCGACGGCGGTCGAGCGTCTCGAGGCGTTCGACGTCGAGTACGAGACCACACCGATGGGGACGATTATCGAGGCCGAGACGGCCGCCGAGGTGTTCGCCGCGGCACAGGCCGCCCACGAGGCCGTCGAGGGTGACCGTGTCGGGACGTTCCTGAAGATAGACGACAAGCGGACTGTCGACCAAGCGGCGGCGGCGAAGGTTGAGGCCGTCGAGCGGGAACTGGGCCGTCCGGCGTCGAGCGGGCACGAGGAGTGAACCGGGCGGAGGAACTGCTGTCGGTTCGGGATTCGATCACGTGCTGTCCCGACAGTGTGTCGAGACGGCTGTCAGCGGTCGGATTCGACCGCGTCGAGCAGGTCGGTGAGGGCCTGTCTGGTGAACTGTCGCTTGCAGGCGTCTCGCGTGCCGTCGAACTCGTAGCGCTCGGCCGACACGGCCGACCCGTCGCCGTTCCGGCGTGCGACACCGATGTAGACTGTCCCGACAGGTGTACGGGCCGTTCCACCGCCGGGGCCGGCGACACCGGTCGTCGAGACCCCCCAGGCGGTCCCGGCCAGGTCACGGACGCCGACTGCCATCTCGCGGGCAGTCTGCTCGGAGACGGCACCGTGTTCATTTAGTGTGGCCGAGTTCACGCCGAGCACCTCGACCTTTGCCGCGTTCGAGTACGAGACTACCCCCCGGTCGAAGTAGTCACTCGACCCGGGAACGTCTGTTAGCCAAGAACACACCAGTCCGCCGGTGCTCGATTCGGCCACCGCGACCATCACACCGGTCTCGCGCAACCGGTCACCGACACGCTCGACAGGTGACCTGTCGGTCATCGCCCACTCAGGTGTCGAACTCGTCGAGGTCGTAGTCGTCTATGTCGACACCCTCCTCGGTGACTGTCGCGAGGTAGACGCCGTTACCGGAACCGGTGTCGCGCTCGGCGGCGGCCTCGACGCTCGCGACGGCGGCCTGCTGTGCGGCCTCGAGCGACATATCCTGCTCGTAGCGGTCCTCGAGAGTACCGTACGCGACTGTTAGACCGGAGCCTGTCACGGTGTAGTTGTCCTCCATCACGCCGCCGGCGGGGTCGATACTGTACACGTGTGCACCCTCGTCGTCGATGCCACCCAGGATGGGGTTGATCGCGAGAAACGGACCGCCGCGGGCGAAGTTGCCAGCGAGCGTCGAGAGCGCGGTCATGCTCATCTGCCCGCCACGGCGGGTCTCGTAGAGGTTCGCCTCGGCACGGAGGCTCCGGATAAACGACTGTGCGCCGCCGACACTACCGACCAGTGTCAGCGCGGCCGTCGGGTGGATCTGCTCGACCTTCTGAACGTTCTTGTTCGAGACGAAGCGGCCGCCGAGACTCGCACGCATGTCGGTGGCGATGACCGCAGCGTCCTCGGTGGAGATACCGATGGTGGTCGTTCCGGTCTTTTTCACCGAATCCGCATCGGACGTGCCGTCCGGGATAGTTCCGAGTTCCGGCTCGTGTGGGTCGTTCTCGAACCGCTGTGCGGGGTGTGCTCGGTCGCCCGAGAAGATTCCATCACGCATTATCTGTAGTAGTAGGCCTGTACGTAAGAAGCTACCTGTTCGGGTGAACCGGTGGGTGGACCGGGTGAGAACACCAACCCCGACGGGCCCGAATCAAAAAGGACGAGTACTGTCGGCCCGACGAGAGAGTATGAACTACCGTGTTGTGCTAGAGGCTGCCTGGCTGGTTCGTGATGTCGACAACGTCGACGACGCCATCGGGGTCGCCGTGAGCGAGGCCGGGAAGCGTCTCAACAGCGAGGAGATGGACTACGTCGAGGTCGAGGTCGGGTTCACCAACTGTCCGGCGTGTGGCGAACCGTTCGACTCGGCGTTTGTCGCCGCCGATACCGCTCTCGTCGGGTTGATACTCGAACTGGACGTGTTCAACGCAGAGAGTGTAGAGCACGCCCAGCGCATCGCAAAGAGTGATATCGGCGGTGCACTCCGGGACATCCCGCTCGAGATCATCGACACTGCCGAACTCGACGAGGAGGAGTAACGGCCGTCGGCGGGCCGTCGATAGCTTTTTGTATTACTTCGAGTTATGTCGTCGTATGGAGCTACCGACGCCGGAAGACCTGCGCGAGCGCCGGACGGAACTCGATCTCACGCAGAGTGAACTGGCCGACAGGGCCGACGTCTCCCAGCCGCTCATCGCACGTATCGAGGGCGGCGACGTGGACCCGCGGCTGTCGACACTCCGGCGCGTCGTCAACGCACTCCAGCAGGCAGAGGGGCGGTTACTCCGCGCGTCGGACCTGATGCACTCGCCGGTGGCCAGTGTCCAACCCGACGAGAGCGTCCACGAGACGACCCGACTGATGGCCGAGCGGGGCTACTCACAGCTACCGGTGGTGCGCGACGACAGGCCAGAGGGGCTGATAACCACCTCTGCGGTCCGGGAGCGCTCGGATACAGAGGAGAGTGTGGGTGATCTGCCGGTCGCGACGGTGATGGACGAGGGGATAAGCACCGTCGAACCCGACGCCACGATCGACACCGTCGACGCCAAACTCGACCACGACGACGCCGTGCTCGTCGTCGAAGGGGGCGGGGTCGTCGGCATCATCACCGAGGCCGACATCGCCCGACACATCTCCTGACGGAGACGGGGTACCACCGCGGGAACCGATCCGACGCGTGGCTCAGGACAGTGACAGCCCCCGAACCGCGACCGCCTCACCGTCGGTGACAGTCCCGACGAGTCGGCCGTCTGTCGCCGCCGCGAGCGCCTCCGCGTCGGCGGGCGGGAGCGCAGCGACGAACCCCGTTCCCATGTTGAACGTCCGGTGCATCTCCGCGTCGTCGACCACACCCGTCTGCTGGACGAACTCGAACACGGGCTGTGGGTCGAACGGGTCGGTGATCTCGTAGCGGTTGGGTCCCATCCGGGAGAGGTTCGTCCAGCCGCCGCCGGTGATGTGGGCGGCCGCGTGTACACCGTGTTCCCGGAGCGGGTCGAGCAGGTCTGTGTACAGCCGCGTCGGTTCGAGCAGAACGTCGCCGATGCGTCGGGCGGGGTCGGGCGGAAACGGGTCGGTGTACTCGTACTCGCGGGTGACCGCCTCCCGGGCCAGTGTCAGCCCGTTCGAGTGGATACCGCTAGAGGGCCAGCCGACGACCGCGTCCCCGACCTCGGCCACACCGGGAAACAGCGCCGTCTTCGGCGCGAGCCCGGCACACGCACCCGCAACGTCCAGCCCGGAGACGATGTCCGGCAACACCGCCGTCTCGCCACCGACGAGCGCGACACCGGCCGCCTCGGCCCCGCGACGCAACCCCTCGCCGAGCTGTTCGGCAGTCCGGTCGTCGGGCTCCTCGACGGCGAGGTAGTCGACGAAGGCAACCGGCTCGACCCCCTGCGCGACGAGGTCGTTGACGTTCATCGCCAGACAGTCGATACCGACCGTGGAGTAGTCGTCGACAGCCTCGGCGACCAGCAGCTTTGTTCCGACACCGTCGGTTGCGAGCGCGAGATACGACTCGCCGAGGTCGACCAGCCCGGCGTAGTCACCCTCGAACTCGCCGGCTGCCCCGACCAGCGCCGCCGTCGCCGCCTCGCTCGCGTCGATGTCGACACCCGCCGCCGCGTAGGTGAGCCCCTCGTCGTCGGTCTCGGTGTCTTGATCGGTTCCCGTTGTCACTGTCGGGTGGCCGGCGGGCCCGGACAAAAGCCCGTCGCTCGCGGGCGACAGGGTCGAGAAACCCCGTTCGAGACGGGGATCACAGCCCGATCGACAGACCCACGGTCAGCGCAAACACCACACCGAAACCGACCGCGACGAGCAACACACCGGCAAACGGAACGGGGTGCCAGTCGAGCACCGTCCGACCGTCCAGCGGGCCGACAGGCAGCATGTTGAACGCCGCGAGAAAGACGTTTACGAGCACACCGAGTCGTGCAACCTCGGCGACGAGCCCACCGGTCAGAAACAACGGCACCAGAAACCCGACCGCGAGCGCGAGATTCGTCACCGGGCCGGCAACGGCGACGAGCCCGTTCTGTCGGTCGGTGATGCGCCCGCGGTGGTAGACAGCACCGGGCGCGGCAAACAGGAACCCGGCCAGTCCGGAGGCCACCGCGAGCGCCAGCAGCCCGTAGTCGGCACGAAACGCCGCGGTCTGTCCGAACCGAACGGCGACGACCTTGTGGGCGAGTTCGTGGAGTAGAAACGCCGTTCCGGCGGTGAGCATACTCGCGGCGAACAGGTCCGTGAGCCCGGAGAGCGCCGCCGGTGTAGGCTGGAGAGCCTCCTGTGGTGCCAGAAAGAAGGTGAACGCCAGACCGAGTGCGAGCCAGGCAACAGACAGGTCACGGAGCTCCCGCCGGTCGAACTGTACCCCGCGGAGTGCGTACGTGCGTGCGGTCACGTCAGCGTCTCCCAGATGAGTTCGGCACTCTCCTGTGCACCGGCGAGCATCTCCTCACCGAGCCCGCTCACCCCCCCGATGTCGGCCGCCAGCCAGGGCAAAAGCACCGTCGCGAAGAAGACACTCGCGAGGAAACTCCCGATGTTGGTCATGCCGACGATGAGGATGAGCCGGAACAGGGGGACCTCGTTGCGCATCCGGCGGAGCAGTCGTAAAAGCGGTGTCTCGTCGTTCTTGAGCATCTCGTTGAGTCGGCTGATATCGGAGACGTTGACCGGAGTGTGGCGCAGTTCGACGTAGCCGGCGAACCAGCCCGGCGCGAGCAGGGGGTTGATGCTCGTGAGCCAGGCGACCGCACCGCCGACACCGGCGCTAGTCCAGTGGGCACCGGCCACGAGGGCCAGTGCCGCGGCGACGACACCGTTTACCAGCACCCACGCTACGAACACACGGAGGAGAAACTCACCCTGGACACCGGCCACCGCCAGGAGAACGAAAAACACCACGAACCCGAGTGTAAAGGCGTAGCCGACCCCCTTGTACAGGGTCGATGCGAGGCGGCTGGAGGACACCTCACCGACGAGTGACTCCGGTGGGGGGAGCTCCTCGGGGGTGGCGAGATACCGTTCGATACCCGCCCGGTGGCCCGCACCGACGACGGCGACGACGTCGTAGCCGGCCTCCCGAAGTGCGAGCAGCCGGTGAGCGATAAACGCGTCACGCTCGTCGATGAGCGCCTCGGCACCGCCGGGTGAGAACCGACGGAACTCCTCGATCATCGCGGTCACCACGTCCGCGTCGGTCAGCCTGTCCAGGTCGAGCTCTGCCTCCGAGACGCTACCTGTGGCGCGTGCGAGCAACGCACCGAGCGGGAGTCCGACCGCCAGCGCGACGACCGTCGCGACCAGTAGCCAGTCGAGCGCGGAGACGAGTGTTCCGGCCAACCCGCCCAAGAGCGGAAGGGAACTGTCGGGCGCGGCCGGCAGAAACAGCTGCCCCGAAAACGCCGTGGTGAGTATCGCGACCGGAAGCCCGACGATGTAGCCGAGCGTGACCCCGGCACCCCACGGGCCGCTCAGTTCGACGAGCAACGCGGCCAGAATCGAGAGTTTCTCGCGCAGACGGATGCGAGTCCAGAGCCGCTGGACGGTCGTCTGGATGTCCCGGTCGACGAGTGCAACGCCGCTGCCACGTGTCTCTGCGGCCTCGACGGCCGCCATCATGTCTGCGCCGGGTTCGACGTCGAACTGGTCACCCAGGCGGGCCTGTACGTACGACAGCAGCCAGTAGGCGAGAAACTGGTAGACCGTCTTGCCGGAGATAACGTCACCGGGGTCGATGTCGTCGGGTGTCTCACCCTTTAGCCGGCGGTACCGTGTCTCGTCGAGTTCGACCGCGACCACGTCCGGCCGCTCGCGGTCGATCGTCTCGCGAACCTCGTCGACACTCTCCTGGGAGACGTGTGCCGTTCCGACGACCGTGACCGACCCCTCGCCGGCCGCCCCGGCGGATTCCTCGGCGTCGACCAGCGGTGTCGAGTCGGTTGGCCTGTGGGCCTGCGGCTCGCTGTCGGCCGCGTCCGCCGGCCCGTCGTCTGTCATCGTTCCGGGTTGTCACCGCCTGCATACAAGCGTTTCGGGGTCGATACGGCCGCCGTCTCGGGGTCAGTCGCCGTCGATTGCAGCGCCCGCAGGTGTCTCCGCGTCGCCGCGCACGCCGGTCGCCGCGTGTCCCGCATCGCGAACGTCGTCGAGAATCCCCCCAACCCCGGCGTCGGCCTCGAAGTAGAACACCACGTCGAACGTTCCGTCGCGGAGCAGTTGCTGGCACTCCCAGACAAACGACTCCCCGTCGAGTGTCAGCCCCTGGTGCTGGTTCGAGGCGAACTCGGGGTCGTCGGTGCCCGAGTAGACGAACGTCTCGCGGGGGTCGTGGCCGGCGTGGTCGGCGATGATGTCACCCACCTCGACACTGACCTGGTGCATCTCGGTCTCGTGGCTCCGCCCGAGGTCGGTGTGGACGACCAGCCCGTCGAGCGTGATCTGCCCGGGTTGGAGGAGCTTCCACGTCCGGCGACGCAGGTCTGCATCTAGTGTGTTCGCTCCCATACCCTGGTTTCGGCGTCCCGGGGCTTACGGCTCACGGTCTGGCCTGCCCGTCGCCCGGGTCACCCGACGTTTGTCGCCCGCTCGAGAACCCGCTCCCCGTACAGCTCTGCGAGGTCGTCGTGCTGGTCGGGGCGGTGCTCGTAGACGTCTTGAAACAGGGTAATCGGCGTCTGTAGCGCCTGGTAGGTCGCCTCGTCCCACATCCGGTCTGCGCTGATATCGATCTCGACACCGTCGATGCAAAGCGTCGCCGACCGGGTCATCGCGATGGCACCCTTTCCGGCCGCCTTTGCGGCCTCGAACTCCTCCATCGAGTCGACGATGTCACCCAGACTCGGAACGTATGCAACGAGATCGAGCAGTTCCTCGCGGAGCGCCGCCTCGTCGAGGGTCTGGCTGTTGCCGGCGACCGTCAGCCGGTAGCCGTCGGCCTGCTCCGCGAGCGAGACGCGGTCGCCGGTGTAGACCTGTGTGCCGTCGACAGTTTCGAGCGTCGTCTCGTCGTCGCCGGTCGAGAGCAGCCAGGAGCCCTCCGCCGGCGGGAGCGGCCCCCGGTTCGCCTCGACGACCTGACCGGGTGTGAGCGCCCAGATTCCGAGCATCCCCTTTGCCTGGTTGTCGGTCATCCGGGTCCGGTAGCCGTCGACGTCACGGATGTCGTCGTACGGGCCGTCGACCGCGATGAGACCGGCAGCACTGGCCGCCCGGGCGGTGTTGTGCCGGAGCTCCGGCCACGACGGAAGCTCCCCCGTCGGTGTGATCGCTCGCATGTCTTTCGTGTAGTCCACCTCGCCGTCGACGAGCAAGAACAGCCGTTCGAGGTTGTTCGACGGGTTGCCCATCGCCTCGCGGAGCCGCCCCATCGCCAGTTCGGCCGCCGCGCTCTCGACGATCACCGACATCGCGATACCCCCAGGTTCGAGTCCGTGCTCGTGTTCGACGATGGTGAGAAACTCGTCAGCTTTCTTCCAGTCGTCGATTCCGCCGACCTCTGGGATAACGAACCCGTCGATGTGTTCGACAGCGCCTCGCTCGGGGTCGGTTATCCGGCGCATGTGTTCGAACCCGCGGTACCGGGTGCCGGGGTGGTCACGGTGCCAGACGACACGCGGGTGAATCTCGCCGGGGAACCCGGCGCCGTGCTCGGCAACGACCGAGACGACGTTCTCTACCCCCTCGTCGCGCATCGAGGGGGCCGTCGCGTCCTCGTTGTCGGGGACCCACACGTCCGGAGCCTGCATCCCGCGTAGCTGTGCGGCACTCCGGAGCATCGTCGCCGAGTCGGTCTCGCCTTCCACCGCCGTCGGCGAGGTGAAAAACGTCCGGACAAACGTTCTGTCGTGTGTGCGCTCGTCGATACTCATCTACACCCAGAACGTCGGTGGAGCGACTGTTTTAGGTTTCGGTCGGTGCGCTACTTGCCACGAAACCCGGGCCGACACCGTGTCAGCGGTCGACCGTGACCGAGACCACCGGCCGACCGTCGTCGTCGGGGACGAGCCTGAGGACTAGCGTCACCGGCCCGGTAACCCCGTCGAGTCGGAACCGGCTCTCACCGGCCCGGACGAGCGGTGCGTCCACGACACGCCTCCGTTTGGCCCGTCCGGAGATCCGGTAGGTGACCCGCGTGTGGGGCTGTTCCGGCACGCGCTCGAAGCTGATGTGCTCGGCCGGGGCACTGGTGTAGCCCGCCCCGGGGAGTGTCACCTCGACAGCGCGCCGGGGCGGGTGGCCGCCGGCGAGAGCGAGCGCCTCGTTCTCGTAGAGGTCGACGGCGGCGGTGTCGAGAGCCGCGACAGCGGCGACAGCCTGTCGCTCCCCACGGACCGCCGTCCCGTGGTCGACAGCCACCACCGCGACCCCGAGCACCGCCACCGTCAGCAGAACCGCGAGAACGTACCGGAGCACACGGACCGTGGTCGCGGCACACGGTTTGAACCCTGGTACGAGGATTTATCTACGAGCGCCGGACCACCCGGCGTATGACCGGTCTGTGGACGGACGAGCGCGGTATCGAGGGGTTGCCCGTCCGACTCGTCGTGGCTGTCGCCGTCGGTGTCACCGCACTCGGAGTGATGATGGGGATGCTCGCCGAGTTCGACGACGTCGGGACGACAGAGCTGACCCTCGAGGTGAGCGACGAACTGATCGTTCTCGGGGAGACGGACACGGTGACACTGACCGTCGTCACGGAGGAGGGGCAACCGGTCGAGAACGCACAACTGCTGGTGACCGGCGGGTCGCTCCCGCTGGCGAACGGGCCGGTCGATCTCCAGACCGGCGACACCGCGGCGGTGACACTCGGTATCGACACCGCCGGGGCCGATGCCACCGCGAGAACAGACTTTCGTGACGGCCAGACCCGTGGCACGCTCGATATCGAACTGATACCACCCTCCGGCGGGGAGCTGGTCGACGAGCGGGGCAACCCGGAGGTGGTGGTCGTCAGGGGGTAGTGGCCGTGGGGAACACACCGGGACCGGAGGTGTCTGCACGACCTGGGCCGGTCGAACCACAACGCTATTGCGCTGTCCGTCCCTCAATAGAGACTGTGTGACTGACGACACGGGTCCGACACCACCCTCGGAGCGGATCGTGAGTCTCGACGTGCTCCGGGGTGTCGCCGTTCTCGGAATCCTGGTCATCAACGTCCGGGTGTTCTCGATGCCCGAGTTGACACTGACAAACCCGAACGTGTACGGTGAGTTCACCGGATTGAACTACTGGAGTTGGCTCGCCGGTCACCTGTTTGCCGAACTGAAGTTCATCACGCTCTTCTCGGCGCTGTTCGGTCTCGGTATCGTGTTGTTCATCGAGAAAAAAGAGACCGACGAGACCGGTGTCCGTCTACACTACCGCCGGACCGGATGGCTACTGGTCATCGGGCTGGCACACGCCTACCTGTTCTGGTACGGCGATATCCTCGTCCCGTACGCGCTCTGTGGACTCGTCCTGGTCGGGCTCAGAAACCGGGAGCCGCTGACACAGGCAAAGCTCGGTCTACTCTTCCTTGCCGTGCCGTCGGCGCTCGAACTACTCGCGGGTGTGACGATGGGGGGTGAGGCAGTTGCCGACCAGTGGGAGCCAGCGGCCGCGACACTCCAGAGCGAGGTAGCCACCTACCGCAGCGGCTGGCTGGAGCAGTTCGACCACCGCCTGCCGGCCGCGGTCCGACGGCAAACAGTCGGCTTCATCGGGGGCTCGTTCTGGCGGATCGGCGGCACAGTGTTGCTCGGGATGGCGCTGTACCGGTGGGGTGTGCTGACCGGCGAGCGGTCGACCGGGTTCTACTACCGCCTCGTCGCCGGTGGGCTCCTCGGTGTCGCCGTTGTCCTGCTCGGGGTCCTGTACATCGAGTCCCGGAACTGGAGCGCCGGGGCGGCGCTTTACTGGCAGCAGTTCAACTACTGGGGGAGCTTCTTAGTCGCCGGCGGCTACGTCGGCCTCGTCTCGCTGTACGCCCGGTGGCGACCTCGTGGGCCGCTCTCGCGTGCGCTCGCGGCTGTTGGTCGCACCGCCTTCAGCAACTACCTGCTCCAGACGGTCGTCGCGACGACGGTGTTCTACGGCCACGGGTTCGGCCTGTTCGGGTCGGTCGACCGGGCGACGGCTCTGGGGATGGTCGTCGTGTTCTGGGTGGTGCAGGTGCTCCTGTCGGTGCTGTGGCTCCGGGTCTTTTCTTTCGGCCCAGTGGAGTGGCTCTGGCGGACACTCACCTACGGGGAGAAACAGCCCCTACGTCGCCCCGGGCAACAGGATTAATCTGTCTGCCCGGGCAACCGATTCCATGGACGACCGCCGTGCCGTGCAGCGTGCGTACGACGAGATGGCCGAGACGTACGTCGAACAGTATGCCGACGACGCCCACGACGGGCGGGTGCCGGAGCCGGTTGAACGGTTCTGCGATGAACTCGGGGACGGTCGCCTGCTGTCGGCCGGCTGTGGGGCGGGTGACGCCCCGCTGGTCGCCGCGGGAGCGGCCGGTGTCGGGCTGGACTTCTCCCGGGAACAGCTCGGGCTGGCCCGAGGCCGTGTCGCGGGGGCACTCGTCAGGGGTGACATGACCAGCCTCCCGTTCGGAGCCGATAGCTTCGACGCCGTGGCCGCGCTGTACTCGCTGATCCACGTTCCGTTGTCCGACCACCGGACCGTGCTCGCGGAGTTCGCGCGGGTGCTCCGGCCCGGGGGCACGCTGCTGGTCACCGAAGGCGAGGAGGCCTGGTGCGGTTCGAACCCGGACTGGCTGGGCAGCGGCACGGAGATGCGCTGGTCGATGGCGGGTTCCGAGGCGACACGTCAGACACTGCGGGGCTGTGGGTTCGACCTCCGAGGGGTCTGGAACGTCCACGACCCGACCACCGAGGACAGCGAGAAACCGTTTTTTCTTGCGGAGTTACTCTAGCGGTGCGGTGCCGTGGGACTCCTCGCCGTTCGGGGCGGGGAGGATGTCGACGGTGTAGCCGGCCCTGCTCCCGAAAGGAGTCGGCACAGTCACTCGCGGCTGTCTGCACTGTCATCCGGCAGTGTGGGGAGTGAGAGGCGTGTGACTGTCACGGCAGTCCCGGTGAGAAAGAGGAGAAGCTCCCACGTGGAGCCGATAACGGGGAACACCCGCTCGGGGTCCTCCTCGGGTGTGTCGGGTTGACCGGGGTCGACACCCGTCGTAATATCGACATCCTCGGTCGTGCCGACAGCCTCCGGCGTCGGCGCTCCACCGCCACCGCTCAGGTCGACGAACGTCTGGACGAGACCACGCTGGTCCGAGAGTTCGATGGAGCCCTCGAGTGCGTAGAACTGGTCGTGGAGCGGCCAGAAGAGATTGAGGACACCGTCGGTCAGGTCGAGCAACACACCGGCGACAACGTAGCACAGAACCGTCACCCAGGCGACCCGGTACCCCCACGAGCCCCAGCGGTCGAGGATGTATGAGTGCTCGCGGAGGTAGACGTCGGCGAGCACGAGCCCACCAGCGGCAGCCGGGAGCACGAGATTGTGAAACACCACCCGGTGTCCGTACGGGGCGACGAGGTCGATAAACGAGTCGAGGTCGATAACGAGTACGGCCCCCAGAACGACCCCCAGTGACCGCTTGTCGAGGGCGCGACCGAGCAGTGCCGCGGCGAGCAGTCCCGCGAGCGCCAGGTGAACGATAGTGGACGGCATGCCAACAGGTCACGCGGGGTCCGGACATGAGGGTTGTGGTGGTCAGTCCCAGAACGAGCGGGTGCGGGCGTACTCCCGCTCGCGGGTGAGGATGTCGCGGTAGAACTCGGTCTCGTCCTCGCGGAGCTTGTTGATGATGCGGGCGGCGTTCTGTGGGCCGACCCCGCGGGCGGCGAGTGCGATGACGGCCTGTTTGCCGTGGCTCTGGACCAGACTCGCCGCCCGGTAGGCCCGTCGTGTGCGACGCTCCTGTTCCTCGTCCTTTTCTGGAGACCGGACGGCCGCGACCGTCTCCTCGTCCCAGGGGTTGAGCGCGGCGACGCGAGTCGAGTCACACTCCGGACACCCCGGCTGGTCGGATACCCGTTTGACTGTCGTCGTTCGCTCCCAGTCCTGACAGTGCAGGCAAAACAGGATAACGCGGTCGTTCTGGAGCCGGTCTTTCACGGTGCTGATGACACTCGCGTCGGCGTTCTCGGGCGTGAGTAGCTCCTGACCGGCGCTGCGCCCGCCGGTTCCGATCGGCGTGTGCTCCGGGACCACCTCGACCGCCAGCTCCCCGGATTGAATCGCCGCGAGCACGTCGCCCGCACTCTCGACCGCTAGCTCCTCGTGGCGGAGCTCCCGGAGCGCCTCGTCGTAGATTGGGGTCCCCTCGAGTGCGTCGAGCAGGCGGTTCCGGCCGAACCGGTTGGAGCCACGCCACGGCTTGAGTGCGCCGAACGTGGTCGCGACCTGCGCGAGCTTGAACTTCAGGGCGTCTGCGTTGCGCAGACTGCGCTCGACCAGCCCCCAGACGTGTGCCGGGTCGGTCTCCTCCAGCACGGTAACGGCATCACTCGCCCGGAGGCCACGTGGCACGTCGAGTTCGATGCGGTACGGGTCGACGTCGAGGCCGACGGTCGCGCCGACCCGCTGGCCGAGCAACGCAGAGAGTAGCCGTCCGAGCGTCTCGTTTGTCTTGTGACCCAGACAGGCGTTGACGACGACCGACCCGCCACCGGACTCGACAGTTATCGTCTCGTCGGTCGGGACGCGGTGGTCACCCGCGACCTGCTCGTCGAGCTGTTCGAGCCCCGAGAGTACCGTCTCCGGGTCGACCCCGTACCGGCCACAGCAGTCACGCGCAACCGCGTCCGGCGTGGCGCCGGTTTCGAGCTGTGCACCCGCGACCTCGCGTAACTGTCCCACACCGGCCGCCACCTCGCGGGCGACCGGTATCTCCTGACCGGTCCAGGAGGGAACCTCACCGGCAGGGTCCTCGATCGGCGAGACTGTCACCGTCTCCTCTTCCTCGTCGATCTCGGTGATACGCCACATCTCACCGCGCTGGACGAACACCTCACCCGGGGCCGCGAAGTTGACCACGAACCGTTCGTCGAGGGTCCCAACCCGACTCCCACTCGCGACGTCCTCGACGGTGTATGTCGACTCGTCGGGGATCATCGAGAGATTGCGGTAGTAGTACTGCCAGGTGCCGCCCCGCTTCTCCAGCCGGTCTGCCTCCTCGTCGAGCCAGACGATGCGGTTCTCGGCGAGCACCTGGACCACTCGCTTGAACGTCTCGGCGTCGAGGTCCTGGAACGGGTACGCCCGGGTGACGAGTTCGTAGGCCCGGGCGGCCTGAATCTCGTCACGCTCCATCACCAGGCCGGCGATCTGGTTTGCGACGGTGTCGAGACTCCCGTGGTGGATGGTCGCCGGCTCGACGGCCCCGCGGCGGGCCCGTCGGGCGACCACGAGTGACTCGAGCACGTCGTCGGGGTGACTCGTGACGATTGTCCCCGAGGAGGTGTCACCCTCGCGGTGACCCGCCCGCCCGACCCGCTGGAGGAGACGGGCGACCTGCCGGGGACTGTTGTACTGGACGACGTGGTCGACGTGACCGACGTCGATCCCCAGTTCCATCGAGGAGGTACACAACAGGGCGTCGAGTTCACCCTGTTTGAACCGTGACTCCACGTCGACCCGGGAGTCCCTGGCCAGTGAGCCGTGGTGGATACCCACGTCGGTGCCGTACTCCTTTAGCCGGGAGCCGAGTGCCTCTGCTGTCTGGCGCGTGTTGACGAACACGAGCGTCGCCTCGTTCGCCCCGACCACCTCGTCGATAGCCCGGACGTGACTCGCCACCTCGCTGTCGGTGACCAGCTCCCGGCCGAGGCGCTCGTCCTCGTCGGTGACGTCCGGACAGCGCACGTCGATGTCGAGGGCCGCCCCGACCGACACCTCGGCGACCGAACACCGCCTGTCACCGGTCAGGAGTGCACCGATCTCCCCGGGGTCGTCGACCGTCGCCGACAGCCCGACCCGCTGGAACGGTCCCGCGAGCGCACGCAACCGCTCCATCCCGATCGCGAGCTGTGCGCCTCGCTTGGAGACCGCGAGTTCGTGAATCTCGTCGACGACGAGGTGCTCGACATCCGCCAGTGCACGCCGCAGTTTCTTGCCGGTGAACATCGCCTGCAAGGTCTCCGGTGTGGTCACGAGCACGTCCGGTGGGTCCTCTGCCTGCTTCTGGCGCTGGTAGTCGGTCGTGTCGCCGTGCCGGACGTCGACCTCGAGGTCCAGGGTCTGACCCCACCACTCCAGGCGCTCGCGCATATCCCGGTTGAGCGCACGCAGCGGTGTGATGTACAGCGCACCGATACCGTGACGGTCGGCTCCCACGAGCGAGTCGAACACCGGGAGCATCGCCGTCTCGGTCTTGCCGCTCCCGGTCGGTGCGACCACGACGACGTTCTCACCGTCTGCAAGCGCCGGGAGCGCGCGGCGCTGTGGCTCTGTCGGTGTCTCGAACCCCCGTTTCGAGAGCGCCCCCCGTAGCTCTGTGCCGAGCGCGGTGAACGCCGCCGCTCCCTCGGCGAGTCCGCTGTCACTCATCTACCATCGGTAGGGGATTCGGGTGATTAAACGCGTCGGAGCGGGGGCGG
>JAQCNM010000184.1 GCA_028275025.1 Halovenus sp. | reverse complement strand
TGGTCGGCTACCGGCGCCAGCGCGTCCAAGAGCACGTCGGTCCGGAGTACCGGAACGTCCCGGTCGAGTACGTCACCCAGTACAAGCAACTGGGGAGCGGGCACGCACTCGCGCAGGCCCGCGAGGCGGTCTCCGGGTCGGTGCTTGTCGTGAACGGCGACCACCTGGTTGAGGCCGAGGCCGTCCAGCGCGTCGTCGACCGGTTCGAGACCGACGACGCACCGGCGACACTTGGTGTCATCGAGCGTGACGACCCTCGCGGGTACGGCGCGGTCACGCTCGACGGTGACGAACTCGTCGAGATCGTCGAGAACCCCGAGACCGACGCGTACCGGCTGATAAACGCTGGTATATACGCCTTCGACGAGACGGTGTTCGAGCGCATCGAGGCGACCCCGCGCACCGCGGGCGAACTCGCACTCACCGACACCGTCGAGCGCACGCTCGAGCGTGACCGGGTCAGCGTGAGTCGCGTCGGCGGTCTGTGGGTCGACGCCACCTACCCCTGGGACCTGCTCTCGGTCACGGCGTCGGTGCTCGACCACGGCCGGGTGAACCTGCCGGAGTGGCGACCCGGTGTCTGGGTGGCCGAGAGCGCACAGGTCCACGAGACCGCCACACTCCGGCCGCCGGTCGCCGTCGCCGCCGACACCGAGGTCGGCCCGAGCAGTGTGCTCGGCCCGGCGGTCGCTGTTGGTCGCAACGCAATCGTCGGCGCGAACGTGACTGTCGAGCGGTCGTTGCTCGATGCAGACACCAGGCTCGGCAACGGTGTGACGCTGGTGGACAGCATCTGTGGTGAGAGTGTCACGGTCGGTGTCGGCGTGACGGTTCCGGGCGGGCCGGCCGACATCCAGGTCGACGACAGGGTGTTCCGGGGGCGTAGACTCGGTGCCGTGCTGGCCGACCGGGTGCAGGTTGGCGGGGCGGCGACGCTCGTCCCCGGGACACTCGTCGGCCCGGGCGCGAGTGTCGAGACGGGTGCGACGGTCGACGGACAGGTTCCCGAGAACGGGCGGGTGGTGCGCTGATGTGCGGGATTATCGGCTGTGTCGGCCGCGGCACGGAGACACTCGACACGCTCGTCGAGGGGCTCGGAACCCTGGAGTACCGGGGGTACGACTCCGCGGGTGTCGCACTGGTCGACGACGACGGCCTGTCGGTGGTAAAAGCCGCCGGCGAACTGTCGGCGCTGCGCGAGCGACTGGCCGACCGAGCGCTCTCGGGAACGGTCGGTATCGGCCACACCCGCTGGAGCACCCACGGCCCGCCGACCGACGAGAACGCCCACCCACATCTCGACTGTACCGGCCGTGTCGCGGTCGTGCACAACGGCATCATCGAGAACTACCAGTCACTCCGGGCCGACCTCGAGGCCACGGGTCACGAGTTCCGCAGCGACACCGACACCGAGGTGATTCCGCACCTCGTCGGCAAGCGACTCGCCGACGGTGATACCCCGTCGGCTGCCTTTCGGGGGGCGGTCGACCGTCTGGAGGGGAGCTACGCGGTCGCTGCGGTCGTCGCCGGCTCCCGACGGCTCTTTGCCGCACGCAACGACTCCCCGCTCGTGGTCGGTCTCGGGGGCGACGAGCCGACCCTCGACACGGCAGACCCGGCGTTCATCGCGAGCGACGTGCCTGCCTTTCGCGAGCACACCCCGCACGTGGTGTATCTCGACGACGGCGAGTTCGTCACGCTCGACGACGGTATCACCGTCACCGACGAGACCGGCACGCGCGTCCGAAAGGCCGTCGAGACGGTCGGGTGGGACCCCGAGCAGACCGGCAAGAGCGGCTACGAGCACTTCATGCTGAAGGAGATACACGAACAGCCCCGGGCGCTACGGCAGTGTCTCAGCGGCCGGGTCGACGAACTCCGCGGTGCGGCCGACCTCGACCTGGACCTGACAGCCCCGACCGGGGTCCAGTTCGTCGCCGCCGGCACCTCGTACCACGCCTCACTGTACGGGGCCGAACTGTTCCGGCGAGCCGGGGTTCCGGCACAGGCGTTTCTGGCGAGCGAGTACGCCACCTCGCCGCCGCCGCTCGGTGCGGACCTGGTGGTGGGGGTGACTCAGAGCGGTGAGACGGCAGACACCCTGAGTGCACTCCGGGAGGCCGCACGGCGGGGTGCAGAGACACTCGCGGTCACGAACACCGTCAGTTCGACCGCCGACCGCGAGTGTGACCACACCCTGCTCATCCGGTCCGGGCCCGAAATCGGTGTCGCCGCGACAAAGACCTTCGCCGGTCAACTCGCGGCGCTGAACCTGCTCACACTTGGAACTGTCGAGGATGTCCGGAGCCGCCGGGCGGTTCTGCCGGCGCTCCGTGATCTGCCCGGCGACGTGCAGGCGGTGCTCGACAGCTCTGTCGCCTCGACGGTCGCCGAGACGTACCGCGACGCCGCGGCGTACTTCTTTATCGGGCGTGGCCTGCAGTTTCCCGTCGCCCTGGAGGGGGCGCTGAAGCTGAAGGAGATAAGCTACGAGCACGCCGAGGGGTTCGCCGCCGGCGAACTCAAACACGGCCCGCTCGCGCTGGTCCAGGCCGACACGCCCGTGTTCGCGGTCGTCCTCGGTGACGGCGAGCGCGCCCACAAGACCGTCGGCAACATAAAAGAGGTCGAGGCTCGTGACGCCCCCGTCGTCGCCGTCACCGACGGACAGAGCGACGCACACCTCTACGCCGACCACGTGCTCGAGGTTCCCGAGACACACCCTCGGGTGGCGGCGTTACTCGCCAACGTCCAGCTCCAGCTCGTTGCCTACTACATCGCGGATGGGCTCGGCCGACCGATAGACAAGCCCCGCAACCTCGCAAAGAGTGTCACCGTCGAGTGAGCCCTACTCGGCGGCACGCTCGACGTACTCGCGGACGTCGGCGACGAGCCGGTCGACGCTCTCGCTCTCGGCGTACAGCCGGAGATACGGCTCGGTCCCGCTCGGCCGCACGAGCACCCACGAGCCGTCCGGCAGTTCGAGCCGGATACCGTGCTCGGTGTCGACCGTCGCCTCGGGAACGGCGTCGGGAAGCACCTCGGCGAGTCGGTCCATCGCCGCCGGCTTGTGCTGGTCTGCACACGGGACACTCACCTTCCGGTAAGGGCGTTCGGTGACCGGCGCCCGGAGCGTCTCGAGCCCC
>JAQCNM010000181.1 GCA_028275025.1 Halovenus sp. | reverse complement strand
AACGCACTCGTCGGCGCAAACAGTCGGGCGATCGCCGACGTGGAACAGAGCCTGCAGATAGTCGAGTTCACCATCACCCCCGAGGCACCGACGAACGGGTACACACTGCGTGAACTCGAACTGCCGGGTCGGGCCCGACTGATCGCGTTTGCTCCGGGTGGTGAGCGGCTCTCGTTGCCGACCCCGGACAACAGCCTCTCGCCGGGTGACCGGCTGGTGGTGCTCGTCGACTCCGGCCGACTCGAGGACGTCCGACGGCTCGTCGTCGGTGAACCGGCGCCGGTGCAGGGTGACGCCTGATGGTCCGTGCGTACGTCACGGTAACGGCACACACCGGCGAGGCCGACCGGATCCAGGCGGCCATCGAGGCCGTCGAGGGTGTCGAGCGTGCTCACATCGTCGCCGGGGACGTCGATCTGATCGCGGTCGTCGACGTAGAGACGCCGGCCGGCGTGAAAACGGTCGCCGCCAAGGAGATACAGTCGGTCGACGGTGTCGGGTCGACACAGACCTACGTCGCGATGGACTGAGCTACAGCGGTGTGCCGCTCTCGCCGCCCTGACTGGCCTGCGAGAGGAGTCCGGCGACCGGTGGCTGGTAGTCGTAGCCCGGGACGATACCCTCCACGTAGGTTCCCTCGACGAACTCGGCAAACGTCGTGGCGATGGCGGCTGCGGCCGTCGGGTTGCCGTGCTCGAAGACGTACTCCACGCGAACAGTCTCTCCCTCTCGCTCGGCCGTGAACGACTCGAGTTCGACAACCACACGGGTGGCTTTCGGGGCGTCTGACAGTCGCCGCCGGAACGTCCGTAGCCAGTCTGTGGCGACCGCGTCACCGACCTCGTCTGCCGTTGCCGCGCCGAGTGTCGGTGCCTGCACTGTCACAGTGTAGCTGTGGCCGACACCGTCGGTCGGTGCCGCCGTCACGACACCGTCGAAGGCTGTCGTCGTGACTGTCGCACCTGCACCGTCGGGGCTGAGCGAACCGTGATCCTCGAAGGCAGTCTCCACAGCAGCGGGGGTGTCTGTCATTACACGCGGTACGGAACCACCGGAGAAAAGCGTGGCGTCCGCGGGTTTCGACCGCTCCCGCTCGGTATCCGGTGTCTGTGGTGTGCACTGCGAGGGCTGGGATTCGAACCCAGGAACCCCTACGGGAGCGGGTCTTAAGCCCGCCGCCTTTGACCTGGCTCGGCTACCCTCGCGCGTGAACGGGTTAGACTGACGTGTGAAAACACATTTCGGTTGTGGCCGGTGCCGTCAGCGTTTTGCCGTTCGGCCGACAACCGGGAGTAATGCGTGACCCCGATAGTCTGACCGTGACCATCGTCGACGGGTACGTCGACGAACCGGCTCACTTTGGCGTGCCGCCGTACATATCGACGTACCCGCGGTACGTCGCCGGTGCGCTCGTGGACGCCGGCGTCCCACCGGCACAGGTCACCTACCACACTATCGACGCGCTGCGTGAGGACCGCTCGCTGTGGCAGGATGTCGAGACGGCAGACCTGATGGTGTACGTCGGCGGGATGACCGTCCCGGGCAAGTACGTCGGCGGGACACCGGCAGAGCCCGAGGAGGTGCGCCGGTTGGGCTGGACTGCGGAGGGGACAACACTGCTCGGCGGGCCGGTCCGGTTCGGTGTCGCCGACGCCAACGAGGGGGCCTCAGAGACCGAGCGCGACGACCTCGACTACGACTTCGTCGCGAAAGGTGACGTCGAGGCGGCGGCGTACGACCTCGTGCACGGCGGGATGGAGGGGTTCGGAAACCGGATGCGGGACAACGAGGAACTCCGGCGGTGGGCGAGTGCGGGTGCCTTCGTGGTCGAACAGCACCCGAACCACCCGGAGTATCTCATCTGTGAACTCGAAACCTCGCGTGGCTGCCCGTACCGGTGTTCGTTCTGCACGGAACCCCTGTACGGGGCGGACCCGAGTTTCCGTGCGCCGACGGCGGTCGTCGAGGAGGTATCAGAGCTCGCCGACCGCGGGGTCGACCACTTCAGACTCGGGCGTCAGGCCGATATCCTCGCGTACGGCGGGGACGGCGAGGCGCCGAACCCCGATGCCCTGCGGGCGCTGTACGGCGGTATCCGCGAGGCGGTTCCGGAGCTCGGGACACTGCACTTGGACAATATGAACCCGATCACGATCGTCCGGTGGCCGGAGAAGTCCCGCGAGGGTATCCGGATAATCGCCGAGCACAACACCCCCGGTGACACCGCGGCGTTCGGGCTGGAGTCGGCAGACCCGGCCGTTCAGGAGGCGAACAACCTCAACGTGACCGCCGACGAGTGTTTCCGGGCGGTGAAGATCGTCAACGAGGAAGCCGGCTGGCGGCCCGGCGAGGACCCTGGGGACGCACCGACGTACGGGCCGGACGCCGGGAGTGGTCTGCCGAAGCTCCTCCCGGGTATCAACCTGGTCCACGGGTTACAGGGCGAGCGCACCGAGACGTTCGAACACAACAGGCAGTTCCTGAACCGGGTGTACGACGCCGGGCTCGTGCTCCGGCGGGTGAACATCCGGCAGGTGATGGCCTTCGCCGGGACCGAGATGTCCGACACCGGTGCGGAGATCGCCCACGACCACAAACAGCAGTTCAAGCGCTACAAACAGACTGTCCGGGAGGAGATCGACAACCCGATGCTTCAGCGGGTCGTCCCGCCGGGAACCGTTCTTCGAAACGTCCACCTGGAGTATCACCAGGACGGTCGGACGTTCGGGCGACAGCTCGGCACCTACCCGTTGCTGGTCGCCATCCCCGGCGAGCGCTCGCTCGGGTCGGTTGTCGACGTCGCTATCACCGACCACGGCTACCGCTCGGTGACCGGCGTTCCATACCCGCTCGACGTGAACGCCGCCTCGATGGACGAGCTCACGGCCGTTCCGGGTGTCGGGAGCCAGCGCGCGGGCGACATCGTCGTCGGACGGCCACACCGGTCCGTACCGGAGATCGAGGGGCTGGCACGGTTCGCCGAGGCGCGCAACTCCGGCGCCGACTGAGCTCGCGGGTCGATCCTGTTCTCTCGGGTACCGTCACGTACATTTATTTCACCTGGTGTGGTAGCTCACCAGGCGCGGGTCGCTGGCACGAGAGACAACGGGGCCGGAAAACGGTGAACCAGCATGAGTAACAGAGACTCTCCAGGAAACAACACGAACAGACCCACGAGCGCCCGGAGTGAGAGTAGGGCCGAACGCGGCACCCGACGACAGTTTCTCCTGGCTGTCGGTGCAGCGACGACACTCCTCGCTGGTTGTCTCGGTGGTGACGACGGTGGGAACGGGGACGAGAACAGTGACGACGGGAACGGGGACGATGTGAGTGAGGAAAACGGCAGGAGTGACGACGGCGGGAGCGAGGACGGTGGAACCGACAACGGGGGGAGTGAGGACGGGGGGAGTGGCGATGACGGGAGTGACGACGACGGGAATGGGAGTAGTGACGACGGGGGAAGTGACGACGGCGGAAGTAACGACGGCGGGAGTGACGACGGGGGGAGTGACGACGGCGGGAACGGGGACGGGAGCGGTGACGACGGAAACGGAGACAGTGGCGGTCCCGGGGATGCGGCGGTGTTTTTCGACACGATACGGTGGGAGTCAGAGTTCCGCGTGGTCGGCACCTCCACGCAGGCGGGCCAGTCTGGGTCGTACGAGTACGTCGTGAGCAACGGGAACACTCGCATAACCTTCGAGTCGACGAGCGAGGGCACCGTAGAGCTGTATCAGATAGACCAACAGACGTACATCGTGCAGGGCGACCGGTGTACCGTGTTCGATGGGGGGTCCGCGCCCGGGGCTCCGGACGACCCGGTCGACCCGAACGACCCCGAGACTATCGAGACGGAGGACCCGGAGATCACAGAACTGGGGGCGGACAGCATCGACGGCCGGCCGGTTACGGTGTACGAACTCGTCTACCCGGACGGCCCCACGAACACTCTCTACGTACTCGACTCCGGCTACGTCCGTCGGGCGGAGTACGAGAACGCGACGGCGAACTTCTTCGACTGGGGGGAGACAGGCCCCATCGAACCGCCGGACACGGACTGTACGAGCCCCGGCCCGTAGGCCGGTCGGGCGTTGTCGTAGCTACGTAGACCACCTGAGCCGTGGTGACCGAGGAGACAGGCGGAGGTCGTGTGCCCTGCGGACTCGCCAACACCGGGCGAAACATCAGAGAGAGCCGTGTCACGGCATCGTATAAACCCGTGCCACGGTGTGTCGATTGCCAGGAAACGGGAACTCGTGGAAACCCGTCAGCAACCCACTGTGGCGCCAGTTCTCGGGAATATTGGTAACAATTCACGTGTGAGCTCCTCCGGCCGAAACACGAGCATTTATGTAGAACCACATGCAAACACCAGACGAACATGAGTCAAGAGCAGCGGATGCAGGGGCAGCCGATGATTATTCTCGGCGACGACGCACAGCGTATGAAAGACGAGAGCGCACAGGACCACAACATCTCGGCGGCACAGGCCGTCGCGGAGTCTGTACGCTCCACACTCGGGCCAAAGGGGATGGACAAGATGCTGGTCACCTCGCTTGGCGACATCGTCGTCACGAACGACGGCGTCACCATCCTCGACGAGATGGATATCGACAATCCGACCGCCGAGATGGTCGTCGAGGTTGCCGAGACACAGGAAGAGGAGGCCGGTGACGGGACGACCACCGCCGTAGCCATCGCGGGTGACCTCTTGAAGAACGCACAGGACCTACTCGAGCGGGATATCCACCCGACAGCAGTGATAAAGGGGTTCACACTGGCCAGTGAGCAGGCCCGGGAGGAGCTCGACGAGATCGCTGTCGACGTCGAGAGCGACGACGACGAGCGGCTCGAACAGGTCGCCGCCACCGCGATGACCGGAAAGGGTGCCGAGGAGTACAGCGACCACCTCTCGAATCTGGTCGTCGACGCGGCACAGGCGGTCACGGTCGAGGCCGACGACGGCTCGACCGTCGTCGACCTGGCGTTCATGAAAATCGAGACACAGACCGGGCAGAGCCCCGGGGCGTCCGAGTTTATTCGCGGTGGAGCAATCAGCAAGGACCCCGTCCACGAGGATATGCCTACCGACGTCGAGGACGGTGACGTACTGCTCGTCGACCAGTCGCTCGAACTCTCCGAGGCCGAGGCCGACACACAGGTCAGTGTCACCGACCCGAGCCAGCTCGAGGAGTTCATCCAGCAGGAAGAACAGGAGCTGCGCGCCATCGCAGACAACATCGCCGACCTGGGTGCCGACGTCGTGCTCTGTCAGAAGGGTATCGACGACATGGTCCAGCACTACCTCGCAAAGGAGGGTATCCTCGCTGTCCGACGTGTCAAGCGCTCCGACATCGAGTTCCTCCGCGAGGTGCTCGGCGCGAAGGTGGTCTCGGAGCTCGAAACAGCCACGACCGAGGACCTCGGCAGCGGGACTGTCAGCCGTGACGACGACGAGGAGCTGTTCTACATCGAGGGTACGAACGACGAGGCCCACGGGGTCACGCTGTTGCTCCGTGGCTCGACCGACCACGTTGTCGACGAGATCGAGCGCGGTGTCAACGACGCACTCGACGTTGTTGCGAGTGCACTCACCACGGGGCAGGTGCTTCCCGGCGGTGGCGCTCCCGAGACAGAGCTCGCCGGACGGCTGCGCGAGTTCGCCGACAGCGTCAGTGGCCGCCAGCAGCTCGCTGTCGAGGCGTACGCCGACGCACTCGAGGTCGTTCCGCGCGTGCTCGCCGAGAACGCCGGCTACGACAGCATCGACACGCTCGTCGAGCTCCGCGCCGCCCACAGCGACGGCGAGGAGCGTGTGGGCATCAACGTCCACAGCGGCGACATCGAGGACACACTCGAGGCAGGCATCGTCGAGACACCCCACACGAAAAAGCAGGCCCTCTCCGCGGCCAGCGAGGCCGCTAACCTGGTGTTGAAAATCGACGACATCATCTCCGCCGGCGACCTCTCGACCGAAGGTGACGACGAGGAAGCCGGTGGTCCCGGCGGTGCCGGCGGCATGGGCGGCATGGGCGGCGGTATGGGCGGCATGATGTAGGCTGACGGTCACCGAACTGCGTTTCTCTCGTGGTGATACGGTTCCGCACAGACCGGCTCGGAGATGGCTGGACTTTTCTCCCGTGGCGTCGTCCCGAGGAGTATGCGCGTCGCCTTCGTGTCGTTTCGGACGAGCCACCACGAGGCAACCGCCGGAACACGCCGGTTCGAACGAATCGCCCGCCTGCTCGTCCGGCGAGGACACGACGTGACACTGTTCTGTGACCAGTGGTGGGGTGGTGACACGGTCGACTCGTTTACCGAGGACGGCTTGGAGTACCGTCGGGTGAGTGTCGGCGGAAGACCGTCGTTTCGTCTCGGGTTACCGTTCGCGCTCGCCCGCCACCGGCCGGATATCGTCCACGCCCGCCCGTCACCGCCACAGTTGCGGAGTGTTCGGTGGGGGGCGTGGCTGGCGCGTGCCCCGCTCGTCGCCGACTGGTTCGGAGACGAGGGGACGAGTAGAGCGTTCGGCGGCCGGAGTGCCCGCCGTCCCGACCAACTGGTCGTTCCCTCACAGCTAGTCTGGACCCGTGCCCGTGAGCGCGGTGCCGACAGCGACCAACTGGCGGTCGTTCCCGAGAGTATCGGGTTCGACCGGGTCGCGGCCGTCGAGCCGGACCCGGATATCGACCTGGTGTACGCACATCCCCTCGACGAGCACGCCACGCTCGACCAGTTTCTCCTCGCGCTGGCGGAGTTACGCCGGCGTGGCTGGGAGGCGGCCGTCATCGGTGACGGCCCCCGCCGCGAGGCGTACGAGGAGATGGCAGCCGAGCTACAGATCGCCGACCGTGTCTCGTTTCTGGGGAGCTGTGACCGTGCCCGTCGTCTCGCGGTCTACCGCGGTGCACACACCTTTGTCCAGACCGCGGCCCGGGAGCTGTTTGCGACCGAGCTACTGTGGGCACTGGCTGCCGGCTGTGTCGGTATCGTCGAGTATCAGGCCGAGTCAAGCGCACACGAGCTCGTGGAGAGCTACCCGCGGAGCTTCCGGGTCACCGACCCACAGGAGCTCGCCGACGCCATCACCGACGCCGGCGACATGGAGCGACTGACCCGCGAGGAGAGCTGGCAGTCGTACGACCACGAGGCCGTTATCGACCGGTATCTCGGCATCTATCAGCGGCTGCTGTGAGCCGCCCGGTGTCCCCGACGGGACCGGACCGACCGTCCAGGTGTCCTTCGCACACCGGATGTACTGACGCGACACGGAACGTGTCTGACAAACGATTAAGTGTGAGCGTCGGATACTGTCTGGCAGTATGGGAAACAAGAACAAGACCATCTCCTTTCGTGTGAGCCAGGAGAAGTTCGAGACCCTCCGCGACATTGCCGAGGAGCGTGATATCTCGCTGTCTGCCGTCTTTCGCGACTACGTCGACATGCTCGTCGCCCACGACGGCCAGGTCGAGGTCATCCCGGAACACGAGGTGAGTGACTCGGACACGACCAGCGAGAGTTTCCCGCCGAAGGTAGAGGTTCCAAAGAGCTTCGTCCGCGAGCACGAGCGGCTGGAACTCGAGGCCGAACACCTCCGCGAACAGCTCAAAGAGCACAAACAGTACGTCACACAACTCAGACAGGATCTCGACAGACACGGCAAGAAAGACATCGTCGATCTAGACGAACTCGACGACGGCGAGGAGGAGTCGCCGTACCGCATCGGCAGTAGCTTCGAGGACTCCTCGCTGTAACACTGTTGTTCAGTTCCCGTGTCACCGTCGACCACCCGTCGAAACCAGCAGTGATTTAGCAGGGCTCACACAACGGAGAGGTGATGGCGCTTGCCGAGTCCGACCGCGAACTCGTCGTCGAGCACCTGGGGCGGGAGCCGACACGCGAGGAGGCAGCCCTGTTCGAGAACCTCTGGAGCGAGCACTGCGCGTACCGTTCCTCGCGGCCGCTGCTCTCGGCGTTCGACACGGAGAGCGAGCAGGTCGTCGTGGGGCCGGGTGACGACGCCGCCGTAGTTGCACTCCCCGGCGGGGACAGCTACCTCACGATGGGTATCGAGAGCCACAACCACCCGTCCTACGTCGACCCGTTCGACGGTGCGGCGACGGGCGTCGGCGGCATCGTCAGGGACACCCTCTCGATGGGTGCCTATCCGATTGCGCTCGCGGACTCGCTTTACTTTGGCCCGTTCGACCGCGACCGCTCACAGTACCTGTTCGAGGGGGTGGTCGAGGGGATAAGTCACTACGGTAACTGTATCGGTGTACCGACCGTGGCCGGGAGTGTCGCCTTCCACCCGGGGTACGAGGGGAACCCGCTGGTGAACGTGGCCTGTCTCGGTGTCGTCGAACCCGAGCAGCTGGTGACCGCCGAGGCACAGACTGCGGGCAACAGCCTCGTCATCGTCGGGGCTGGAACTGGGCGGGACGGTCTCGGCGGTGCCTCGTTTGCGAGCGAGGACCTCTCGGCGGACGCCGAGACGGCAGACCGCCCGGCGGTCCAGGTGGGTGACCCCTACACCGAGAAACTCCTCATCGAGGCAAACGAGGCGTTACTCGACGAGGGGCTCGTCGAGTCGGCACGCGACCTCGGCGCGGCCGGGTTGGGTGGTGCAACGAGCGAACTCGTCGCGAAGGGAGGGTTCGGCGCACGAATCGAACTCGAAGGGCTCCACCAGCGCGAACCGGGGTTGAACGCGCTCGAACGCCTCCTCTCCGAGTCACAGGAGCGTATGTGTTACGAGGTCCAGTCCGAGCACGTCGACCGGGTTCGGGCCGTCGCCGACCGGTACGACCTCGGCGCGTCCGTCGTCGGTACGGTGACAGACGGAAACTACGTCTGTACGTTCGAGGGTGAGACGGTGGTCGACGTCGACGCGACGTATCTCGGTGAGGGGGCGCCGGTCCACGACCTCGAGCGGACCGAGCCGTCGACCCCAGAGCAGCATCTGCCGACGGCCGACATCGAGACGGCATTCGAGACGGTGGTCGGGAGCCCGAACACCGCCTCGAAGCGGTGGGTCTACCGGCAGTACGACCACGAGGTAGGGGTCCGAACCGCGCTCCGACCCGGTGACGACGCGGCGATACTCGCCGTTCGGGAGGCCGGGGTGGGTGTTGCTCTCGCCGCCGGCGCGGAGCCACACTGGACGGCGACGGCACCGTACGAGGGTGCACGTGCCGTTGCACTCGAGACCGCCACGAACGTCGCCGCGAAGGGGGCGGAGCCGCTCGCCGCCGTGGACTGTCTCAACGGCGGTAACCCGGAACAGTCGGACGTGTACGGCGGGTTCGCCGCCGCCGTCGACGGACTCGCGGAGATGTGTGAGAGCCTCTCGATCCCGATTGTCGGCGGGAACGTCTCGCTTTACAACGACTCCCCGACCGGCCCGGTTCCGCCGACCCCGACGCTCGCACTCGTCGGCACGAAGACCGATTACGACGCCCCTACACTCTCACTCGACGGCACGGGCGAACTGCTCGTTGTCGGTGACCGCCCACTGGCCGGTGAGCGGCCGCGGTTGGGCGGTTCGGAGTACCTCGCACAGTTCGGCGGGAGTGACCGGTTCCCGGTGTTGCCCGCGAACCCCGCGGCACTGCTCGAGACGGTCGCCGAGGTGGCCGACTGGCCGTCGACGCTCGCGACCCACGACGTCAGCCACGGCGGCCTCGCGGTGACACTCGCCGAGATGGTGACCGGGGCGGCCGGTGCCGCGGTGACGGTCGACCCGTCCGGCGGGGGCGACGTGGCCGAGCGGGCGCTTGGACTGCTCTTTCAGGAGCAGCCCGGTCGGGTGGTCGTCGAGACGGCCGCACCCGGTGCCGTCGAGCGGGCGTTCGAGGGGGTCGCCCCCGTGTCACGCCTCGGTACGGCCAACGACTCGGGGTCGCTCTCCCTGACCGTCGGCGAGGCGACGGTCAGTGTGAACGCCGACACGCTCGCGGACTGGCGCGACCACATCGCGGCGACTCTCGACGGGTCGCCGGACTGACCCGACAGCGGGCAGTTCGTCGGGAAACCGTGCGCTACTTGCAGGTCCGGCGTCGACGTGTCGTAGATGGTCGGCTGGTCGACGAGACGGTCTACACTGACTGCCTGCACGCTCGCGTTCTTTGCGACGATGGTCGCCAGGCTGGTTATCAGCCCGGTCGTTCCCGCTATCTCGGCGGAGTTCGGTGTCTCGAACGGGACGATCGGGCTGGCACTCAGCGGTGTGTGGCTGGCATACGCCCTGGCGCAGTTTCCGAGCGGGTTGCTCGGTGACCGCTTCGGTGGGCGGCTGGTGATTCTCGTCGCCGTCGGAGGGACCGCCGTCGGGAGTCTCCTGCTCGCACTCTCCCCGGCGTTTCTCGCCTTTTTGTTTTTTACACTCGTGCTCGGCAGTGCGGCCGGACTGCACTACAGCGTGGCGACGACGCTGCTTTCACGCGAGTTCGACAACACCGGCACCGCTATCGGGGTCCACAGCGCCGGTGCGCCGGTTGCGGGGCTACTCGCACCCGTGACAGCGGCCTACGTGGGAGCTCAGTTCGGCTGGCGGTACGCCGTCGCGCTCGGAGCGGTCGGCGCTGTGCCCGCAGTACTGCTGGTAGCCGCCGGTATCCCGGGGCGGGCACCACAGCGACCCGACGAGCGGATCCGCGACCGGGTCGACCCTCGGGTGTTGGGTGAACTCCTGACCCGGCCGCCCATCACCGGGACACTCCTGATCGCCGTGTGCAGTGCGTTTGTCTGGCAGGGAACGGCGTCCTTTCTCCCGACCTTTCTCATCGAGCACCGCGGTTACTCCGAGACGGCGGCCGGCGCGGTGTTCTCGGCGTACTTCCTCGTCCAGGGGGTCGGACAGCCCCTGCTGGGCTGGCTCTCGGACCGCATCGGCCGCGACGCCGCGATGAGCATCTGCATGGCCGCCGGTGTCCTCGGCTACACCCTGTTCGTCCGCGGGCCGGGGCTGGTGAGTGTCGCGCTCGCGACCGGTCTCGTCGGGGTCGCGATGAGTTGGGGGGCGGCGATGCTCCCGAAGTTTCTGGACCACATGAGCCCAGCAGAGGAGGGTCTCGGGTTCGGTCTCGTCCGGACGACCTACATGATGTTCGGTGCCTCCGGGTCGGTCGGGGTCGGCCTGCTCGCCGACACCGTCGGCTGGGCGGGTACGTTTCTCACGCTCTCGGGGGTGCTCGGTCTCGTGCTGGTGGCGCTCACCGCTACCGCGCTCCGGCGTCGACTCCGCAGTGACGTCTCCCCCACGGAGACACCGTCCTGAACCCCCGTGTACACGCCTCTCAGTCTTCCTGCCAGTGGTAAAGCTCCTCCCTTGGTGCCCCACAGTCGGGACACTCGTCGGGTATCTCACCGAGTTTGCCCATCTCGCCACAGTCCCGGCAGCGCCACATCAGCGCCTCGACGTGAACGCTACCCGACTGCTCGTCGGCCAGTTCGACACCACCGACCGCGGTCACGTAGAACCCCGACTCGTCGAACCCCCGGACCGTCCCGAGTTTGACGCCCGCCTCGGTGTAGATGGCCTGTCCGAACTCGACACGCTGCTCGGAGTCGTTCGCGCCCATAGACAGGAGTTCGACCTCGACCGGCTTAACTCTGTGCCGCGACTCCTGGCGGTGTCTCGTTGTCGCCGTCGTGGGCCGTGTCGACCTCCGTGACAGACGGCCGGTAGCCGACTGTCACCGCCCGGTCCCGCCGTGGCACTGCGGTTTCGGACCCGTCTACCCCACGCTGTCACGACCCGAACCGAGTAGTGCATCGAGGCGCTAATGTGGGTATGCAGGTTGTGGTGAACGCCGCGATGAGTGTCGACGGGAAACTCTCCTCGCGGCGTCGCGAACAGATCGCTATCAGCGGGTCGGCCGACTTCGACCGTGTGGACGCACTCCGTGCCGAGAGCGACGCGGTCATGGTCGGTGTGGGGACGGTCCTGGCGGACGACCCGTCGCTGACCCTCGAGAGTGAGCGCCGGCGAGCGGAGCGGCGGGCGCGCGGTGACCCGGCGGACCCGGCGCGTGTCGTTGCCGACTCGGGGCTCCGCACCCCCGACGACGCGCGGGTGGTCTCCGGTGACGCCGAGACGGTCCTGCTCACGACGACGACAGCCGCCGACCGGGCGGCCGACCGGCTCGCGGAGGCCGGCGCGACGCTGCTCCGGGCAGGTGAGGACCGCGTGGACCTCTCGGCCGCGTTCGCCACACTCGACTCCCGTGGTGTCGACCAGCTGATGGTCGAGGGCGGGGGTGAGCTCATCTACTCGCTGGTCGCCGCGGGTCTGGTCGACCGGCTCTCTGTGTTCGTCGGCTCGCTGGTCATCGGCGGCCGGGACGCACCGACACTCGCCGACGGCGAGGGGTTCGTCGAGGGGTTTCCGGAGCTCACACTCGACTCGGTCGACCGGGTTGACGACGGTGTTTTGCTCGAGTACAGCCTGGGGTGAACTGCGGTTTCCGGCTGGCCGGCCCGCTCGCCACTCCGACTCGGACTCTCCGTCCGGCGGCAGCTCCGACCGGTTCCGGGCTGTGGTGGCGGACACGTCAGCTCCGTGTGGTCGGCCGAGCCACGCGGTTTTTGCCCCGGCCGGGCGTACCGTGCGTGATGACAGCAGACCGCATCGCCGTTGCAGTTGTCGACGCCGAGACCCCCGGCAACGTCGGGACCATCGCCCGGGCGGTGAAGAACTTCGGGCTCTCCGAACTGCTGCTCGTCGACCCGCCGCCGCTCGACCCGGAGGGGGAGGCGTACGGGTTCGCCGGCCGCGCCCGCGAGGACGTGCTCCCGAACGCCACCGAGACGACACTCGACGCACTCGTCGAGGGGTACTACACGGTCGGCTGCACCGCCATCACGAACGAGGACTCCACGAGCCACGTCCGGTACCCGGCGGTGACCGCGGCCGACCTGCCGGACCACCTCCGTGGTGTCGATGCCGACGTCGCGGTCGTGTTCGGCCGCGAGCGGGTCGGTCTCACGAACGACGAACTCGCGCGGCTGGACACGGTCTGTTCGATTCCCGCTAGCCCGGTGTACCCGTCGCTGAATCTCGGTCAGGCCGCGACAGTGGTCTGTTACGAGCTCCGGCGGCTGACACTCACCGAGACCCAACATCCCGACCAACTCCACGAGCGTGTGGACCCGGCCGAACTCGAACGGCTCCACGAGCAGTTCGCGGCGTACGTCACGGCGGTTGGTCACCCCGAGCCCAAACGCGAGAAGGCGAGCCGGCTGTTCCGGCGACTCCTCGGACGGGCACACCCGACCCCGCGGGAGGTGCGCACGCTCCAGGGGCTGTTCCGGCGCGGTGCGGAGCAGGTCGGTGACAGGTCCGACGAGACGCGGTGAGCCCCGCTCACCCGCCGAGCTCGGCCGCGACGTCCGCGGGGTCGAAAAGCGCCGGGTCGAGCGCGAGGTCGGTCTGTCGGCGCACGAAATCCGGGAGCGAGTCGTCGGCGTACACCACAACCCGCAGGTCGGGGTTTCGCTCCTTTGCGACCGGGATAGAGGTCGCCTGGTCGAGTTCGGTGAGCACGTACACGTCGGTCGCCCCGATATCGGTGGCGTCGAGTGTGTCGCCGGTTGCGAGGTCGACCCGGGCGACCTCGTGTCCGGCGTCGGCGATTGCGGTTGCGATACTGTACTGGTCGGTGCCGGCAACGATAGCTCGTGTCATTACTCGTACTCGATTGTCGCGGGGGGTTTGTGGGTCACGTCGTAGACGACGCGAGCGACGCTGTTGTTCTCACCGGTGATGCGGGACTGGATGCGCTGGAGTGTCTCCCAGTCGAGCTCCTGCGCCCGGGCGGTCATCCCGTCGCGGGACTCGACCGACCGGACGGCGACGACCCACCCGTGGACGCGGTTGTCGCCTTTCACGCCGGTGGCTTTGCCTAACACGGCGGCAAACGCCTGCCAGGGGTCGTCCTCCTCGAGTTCTGCCTCGACGACGTGTGTGGCCTCGCGGGCGACGGCGAGTTTCTCGGCAGTGACCTCGCCGAGTACGCGCACCGCGAGCCCCGGCCCCGGAAACGGCATCCGCTCGGCCATCGCCAGGTCGAGACTCCGCGCCACCTCACGGACCTCGTCCTTGTAGCGGTCGCGCATCGGCTCGACGATACCGTCGAAGTCGACCCGCTCGGGCAGGCCACCGACGTTGTGGTGTGATTTTATACTGCCCTCGCTCTCGATGCGGTCGGGGTAGATGGTGCCCTGAACGAGGTAGTCGGCGTCGACGTCGCGGGCGACGGTTTCGAACTCCCGGATGAACTGTTCGCCGATGACGTGGCGTTTCTCCTCGGGGTCGGTGACACCGGCGAGCGCGTCGAGAAACCGGTCCCGGGCGTCGACGACCCGCAGCGAGTCCATGTATGCGAACGTCTCGCGGACCTGTTCGGTTTCACCTTTGCGCATGAGACCGGTGTCGACGTACACCGGGGTGAGTTGGTCGCCGACGGCCTCGTAGGCTAGTGCGGCCGCCGTCGAGGAGTCGACCCCACCCGACAGCGCGATGATGGCGTTCGCGTCACCGACCGCCGCGCCCACCTCCGCCACCTTCTCCTCGACAAACGACTCGACGTCGACCATCAGCTCTCACCCCCGGCACTGCTAGCGGGCTGTCCGATACTCTGTGCCCCGCCCGGGCTCCGGGCGGCGTCGAGCAACCCGACGAACGGCGGGCTGGCACGTGTCGGCCGCGAGCGGAACTCGGGGTGGAACTGTGTCCCGAGAAAAAACGGGTGTTCCGGGAGTTCGAGCAGCTCCATCCGGCGCTCGGACCGGCCGGAGAACACGAGCCCTGCCTCGGTCAGCCGCTCGATGTACTCCGGGTTGACCTCGTAGCGGTGACGGTGGCGCTCCTCGCAGCTGTCGGCCTCGTAGAGCCGGTGTGCGAGTGTCTCGGCCCGGATATCGGTCGTGTACGTGCCGAGCCGCATCGTCCCGCCGAGGTCGTCGACACCCTCCTGCTCGGGGAGCAGGTCGACAACTGGGTGCGGGGTGTCCTCGTCGAGTTCGGCCGAGTGTGCGCCGGCCAGCCCGACCACGTTGCGCGCGTACTCGACGACGGCGAGCTGGAAACCCAGACAGAGCCCGAGAAACGGGAGACCCCGCTCACGGGCGTGCCGGATTGCGGTCAGCTTTCCCTCGGTTCCTCGTGAACCGAACCCACCCGGGACGACGAGCGCGTCGACCCCGTCGAGTTGGCCCCGCCCACCCTCGGCCAGGCTCTCGGCGTGGACCCACTCGTGGTCGATCCTGACGCCGCGCTCGAGACCGGCGTGTTTCAGCGCCTCGTGGACCGAGATGTACGCGTCCTCGAGCCCGTACTTGCCGACGAGCGCGACGGTTACCTCGCCGTCTGCCTCTCGGGTGACCCGGTCGCGCCATTCCGTGTCGCGGTCCTCGTCTGTCTCCACACCCAGACCGAGCCTGTCGAGCACCCACTCGTCGAGCCCCTCCTCCTCGAGACGCAACGGAACGTGGTAGATATCCTCGACGTCGGGGTTCGAGAACACCGCCTCCTGGGGGACGTCACAGAAAAGCGCAATCTTCTCCCGGGTCTGTGGTTCGAGTGGCTCCTCACACCGACCGACGACGATGTCGGGCTGGAGACCGATACTCCGGAGCTCCTTGACGCTGTGCTGTGTCGGCTTGGTCTTTTGCTCGCCGTTTGTCGAGTGTGGTACCAGCGTGACGTGTGCGAACATGACGTCCCGGTCGTTCTGCTCGGTCGCGAACTGGCGCAGCGCCTCCAGAAACGGCATCCCCTCGATATCACCCACGGTCCCGCCGACCTCTACGATACAGACATCACTGCCGGCCGCGGTCTCGCGCACGCGGCGCTTGATATCGTCGGTGACGTGCGGGATGATCTGGACAGTCTTGCCGAGATACTCGCCCTCGCGTTCGTTCTCGATGACGTCCCGGTAGACCTTCCCGGTGGTGACGTTGTGGTCGAAGGTCATGTCGATGTCGAGAAACCGCTCGTAGTTGCCCAGGTCGAGGTCGACCTCGCCGCCGTCTTTCAGGACGTACACCTCCCCGTGCTCGAACGGGTTCATCGTACCGGCGTCGACGTTCAGGTAGGGGTCTATCTTGACCGCGGTGACGTCGAAACCGGCGTTTGCGAGCAGTCGACCCGTGCTCGCGGCCGTGATACCCTTGCCGAGCCCGGACATCACGCCGCCGGTCACGAAGATGAACTTTCGTCCCAGACTCGGGTCGTAGTCCGTCTCGGATTCGGTCGGCATACCGTGGGTGTGCGGCGAATAATCAAAACCGTTTCGGCCGGCGCTCGGAACCGGACTGCACTACTGGTTCTGTGCGTCGACAACGGCGACACCGGCGAGGTTGACGATGTCCTTTACCTCGTCGCCGCGCTGGAGAACGTGCACCGGCTTGTCCATTCCGACGAGCATCGGGCCGATCGCCTCGGCCCCACCGAGTCGCTGGAGCAGTTTGTAACCGATGTTACCGGCCTCCAGGTTCGGAAACACGAGCACGTTCGCCGGCGCTTCGAGATTGGCAAAGTCGTAGGTGCCGGTGAGCATCTCCTCGACGACCGCGGTGTCTGCCTGCATCTCGCCGTCGACGGGGAACTCGACTGCGGGGTCGGTTCGCAGGTCGTCGGCCGCGCGGCGAACCGTCTGGACCCCCTCGTTGTCGACACTCCCGAAGTCAGAGTAAGAAAGCAGGGCCGCCCGGGGCTCGACGTTGAACTGCCGCGCCAGGTCGGCCGTGTGCCGGGCGACCTCCGCGAGCACCTCGGCGTCGGGGTCGATGTTGACGGTGGTGTCGGCACAGAACACGACGCGGTTGTCGAACGCGAGCATGTACACCCCGGCGGCGTAGTCGGCGTCGTCGGCGGTACCGATCACCTCAAGTGGCGGGCGCAGCGCCTCGGGGTAGTGGTTCATCAGGCCCGTCAGCATCGCGTCGGCGTCGCCCATCTCGACCATCACGCTCCCGAGGTGGTTGCCGTTCCGGACGAGTTCCTCGGCCTCGCGGCGGGTGATTCCGTTTCGCTGACGGAGTTCGTGCAGTCGGTCGGCGTACGGGTCGAGTGAGTCCGCCTCGGGGTCGACAATCTCGGGGTCGAACCGGAGCCCCAACTGCTCGGTCTGTCGGCGGATGCTGTCCCGGTTCCCGAGCAGCACGGGCTGTGCGATGCCCTGGTCGGCAAGTTGGTACGCCGCCCGGATGATCTTCTCGTCTTCCCCCTCGGCGAGAACGACCCGCTGTGGGTCGCTCTTTGCCTTGTTCAACACCACCCGCATCATCTCGCGTGACTTGCCCAGTCGTGCCTCCAACTGCTCGACGTACGCCGCCCGGTCGAGGCCGCGCCGGGCACAGCCACTCTCGATTGCCGCCTCCGCGACCGCGGGTGCCAACTCGAACAGCACACGCGGGTCGAGCGGCTTCGGGATGATGTAGTCCGGGCCGAACTGTAGCGGCTGGTCGCCGTACGCTTTCAACACCGCGTCGGGAACGTCCTCCCTGGCCAGTCCCGCGAGCGCCCGTGCCGCGGCAACCTTCATCGCCTCGTTTATTTCGGTCGCACGAACGTCGAGTGCACCACGGAAAATAAACGGGAACCCGAGCACGTTGTTCACCTGGTTGGGGTAGTCAGACCGGCCCGTGGCGACGATGACAGTGTCGTCACGCGCCGTCTTTGCCGCCTCGTAGGTGATCTCGGGGTCGGGGTTGGCCATGGCGAAGACGATCGGGTTGTCGGCCATCGACCGCACCATCGTGTCGTCGACGATACCACCGACCGAGAGGCCGATAAACACGTCTGCATCTACCATCGCGTCGTCGAGGCCACCCTCCGGTATCTCGCGGGCGAACTCGCGTTTGTACTCGTTGAGACCGTCGGTCGCGACCCGGTCGGCCGTGATGATACCGCCGGAGTCACACATCGTGATGCGGTCCGGGTCGGCACCGAGCGAGACGTAGAACCGGGCGGTGGCAATCGCGCTCGCCCCGGCCCCCGAGAAGACGATGTCGAGATCGCCGAGTTCCTTGTCGAGAATGTCCGTCGCGTTCAGAAGCGCCGCCCCGGAGATAATCGCGGTGCCGTGCTGGTCGTCGTGAAACACGGGGATGTCCATCGCCTCGCGGAGTCGCGTCTCGATCTCGAAACACTCCGGTGCCGCGATATCCTCCAGGTTGATCCCGCCGAAGGTCGGCTCCATCGCGCGTATCGAGCCGACCATCGCGTCGGGGTCGTCGTGGTCGAGTTCGATGTCGAACACGTCGATGTCGGCGAACCGCTTGAACAGGACACCCTTTCCCTCCATCACCGGCTTGCTGGCTCCCGGGCCGATGTCGCCCAGACCGAGCGTCGCACTGCCGTCGGAGACGACGCCCACGAGATTCCCCTTTGCGGTGTACCGGAACGCCTCCCCGGGGTCGTCACGGATTGCCCGGCACGGGGCGGCGACACCCGGCGAGTACGCCAGACTCAGATCGCGCTGTGTGTTTGTCGGCTTTGTCGTCGAGATAGCTATCTTCCCGGGTGGCTCCTCCCGGTGGTAGTCTAGCGCGTCCTCGTCGATTCCCATGCAGAGAATGTGCGCTCGCGTATAAAAAGGGCTGTGACTCCTCGCCGGGTCGTTTCCGTGACCGCCCGGATTTTTGCACCGCTGTCTCGTACTGGCGGTCATGTCAGAGTTCGACCCCGGCCGTGCCGGGGCCCCCGACCCGGACGTCCAGTCGTTTCTCAGCCTGTACAACAGTCTCGACACCCCGGCGATGCACGAGCTCCCGCCGGCCGAGGCCCGCTCGCTGTTCGAGACGTTCGGTGCCGTCTCCGTCGATATCGAGCTCTCCTCTGTCACCGACCGGCGTATCGAGGGGCCGGCGGGGGAGCTCCCGGTTCGCGTGTACGACCCCCACGAGACAGCCGACGGGTCACGCCCGTTCGTCGTGTTCTTCCACGGCGGCGGGTTCGTCACCGGAAGCGTAGACACCCACGACGCCGCCTGCCGGAAACTCGCGGCGGAGACGGACTGCCCGGTCGCCAGCGTCGACTACCGACTCGCCCCGGAACACCCGTTTCCCGCCGGTCTCCGTGACTGCTACGCGGCCGTCGAGTGGTCGGCCTCGAACGCGGACACGTTCGGGGCCGACCCCGACCGACTGGTCGTTGCCGGCGACAGCGCCGGTGGAACCCTCGCCGCCGCGACCGCGCTGCTCGCCCGGGACCGCGACGGACCCGACATCGCACACCAGATGCTCGTCTACCCGGTCACCGGTGACGTCACCGACACGGCGGCCTACGAGGAGAACGCCGAGGGGTACTTTCTGACGGCCGAACTGTCCGACTGGTACCACGAACTGTATCTCTCGGACGGCATCCAGGAGGGCAACGTCTACGCCTGGCCGCGTCTGTGCCGGGACCTCTCGGGGCTGCCGCCCGCGACGGTGCTGACCGCCGGGTTCGACCCGGTCCGTGACGACGGTGCGGCCTACGCCGAGGCGCTTGCAGCCGACGGTGTCCCGGTCACATACCGCAACTTCGAGGGGCTGATACACGGTTTCTTCACGATGGTCGCCGACCCGGTCGCACTCGACGGCACACAGCCGGCGTACGACCTGATCGCCGAGGAACTGGCCGGTCTCTCCCCGTGAGCCCGTGGGTGCCAGACCGGACAACAGGATAGCCCGTGGCTGACGGTCGATACACCGCTCACTCCCGGTTGCGCTCGAACCAGTCGGTCGCGAAGTCGACGAGACGCCGCTGTTCGAGACACACCGCGTCGCCGGTCCCGACGGTGTCGCTCACGACGGCATCGGGGTGTTCGGCCTCGAACGCCGCCCCACAGTCGGGAAAGTCACTGTCGTCGTAGTCGAGCTCTGTCCAGCAGACCCACTCGCGCTCGCCGTCGACCAGCACCGCGCTTCCCTGCTCGAACGTGCCTATGTCGAGGTCGGCCCGGTACTCCGCGAGATGTAGTGAGGTGTTGGTCGCGTGGGTGGTGCCGAGAAACAGCACCGTCCCGTCGAGGTCGTACACCCTGGCGAGTGGGGAGTCCTCGCCGAGACCGTTCTCCAGGCTGTGGCCGTCGGTGACGAGCGCCGCCTCGGCACCCCACGCGGCAAACGACACTGTCGGGTGTGCGCTCCGCTCGACCCCCGGGTACGAGCAAAAGCAGTCGGCGACGGCCCCCATCCCCTGTGTCGGGGTGACGGCCGGGCGGTACGGCGGTGTCTGTGCCCGGATCGACTCGTGCCAGGAGTCCGGAACCGGCGGGTTGTCGAGGTTACTCGGCTCCATGTACGCGGGTGAGTGTGTCGGCATCACGACCGTTCCAGCCTCGGTGACGACCTGTTTCACTGCGTCGACGACCGCCGGTGGGCCACCACAGACCCACCCCAACGACGAGAGTGACGCGTGAACGAGCACCGTGTCGCCGGTGTCGACGCCGAGTCCGCGCAGGTCGGTCGCCATCGCGTCGACGGTCACCGGCTCCGGTGACCGCTCCTCCGGACGTAGCTCACCCATGCGAACATCTGCCCAGGCCAGCCACAAGAGCGCTACGGGACGTTCCCGTGGTCCACAGACAGCCCTGCCGGACTGTTCTTCCGCGCAGACGCCGGTTCGTACTGTCTCTCCGACGACAGGTGGCCGCTGGAGGAGCAAGAACTATCAGCGCGGGGGTACCATCCAATCTATGACACAGACCCCGACACGGGCCGACGCGCTCTACGACCTCACACGGCTCACCGACGCGGCGGTCGCCCCAGACGGCGAACGGGTAGCGCTGCTGACACGCGAGCGCGACCCCGAGACTGACGAGTCTGTTGTCTCACTCTGGGTCGTTCCCGCCGACGGTTCGCGGGAGCCACACCGGCTGACCCGCGCCTCGGACGCGAGCAGCCCCGCCTGGAGCCCCGACGGCTCACAGCTCGGGTTCGTCGCCACCCGGGAGCGGGACCCAGCACTCCGGGTCGGCCGCGACGAGAGTGAGGCAGTATCGGGAGACGACGGGGAGGGAGTGTCGGGAGACGACGAGGCCGACGGGGAAGGCGGGTCCGACCAGGGCGAGCCAACACCGCAGGTGTGGGCGTTCGACATGGAGCTCGGCGGTGACGCCCGGCAGATCACGACACAGTCCGAGGGCGTCTCGGAGTTCGACTGGGGGCCGGCGGGCGAGCGGGTCGTCGTTGCGGCACGCGACCCGACCGACGAGGAACAGAGCTACCTCGACCAGCGCGAAGAGGGTGGACCGATCGAGGTCGAGCGACTCCAGCACAAGGCCGACGGTCAGGGCTGGCTCGACGAGGTGACGACGTACCTGTTCGTGGTCGACGTGGCGACCCGCGAGACGGAGCGACTGGACGCGGCAAACAACGGCGGCTACGGCGTGCAGGGCGGGTTGAGCCCCGCCTGGGGACCCGACGACCGCATCGCGTTCGTCGCCAACCACACCGACCGACCGGACGACAACTACGTTCGGGACATCTACACCATCGCACCCGACGGCGCGGACCGCACACGGGTGACAGACAGCGAACTCAGCGCCGGGAGCCCGACCTGGAGCCCCGTGGGCCGGCTCGCGTTTACCGGTCGCCAGCCGGACAACCTGTACGTGCCGTTCGACCTGTTCGTCACCGACGAGAGCGGCTACCGGCCGGTCTCCTCGGGGCTGGACCGGACACTCCGCGGGCCGGCGTGGGTGAGCGAGACAGAGCTCCTCGCGCCGATCAGCGACGAGGGCTGGACCCGGCTCGCCCGGTTCGACACCGAGACCGGGCCCGAGCGAACGTTCAGACAACAGGACCGCGACGAGTCGGTGGGTGTCTTCGACCACGCCGGCGGGACGGTCGCGGTCGAGTTCTCGACCGCCGGCGGGAGCGATCTCCACGCGGTCGACACCGGTGACCTCGACGGCGGACCGGAGAGCCCGCGGATACGGCTGACCACGCTTAACACCTCGTTTCACGAGACACATCCCGCCCCGACCACCCACCGCCTGCAGTTTACAGGTGCACGCGAGGAGACCGTCGAGGCACTCGCGGTCACACCGCCCGGGTTCGACCCCGCGGAGCCGGACCCCCGAGGGCTCGTGCTCGATATCCACGGCGGACCGATGGCTCATGACACACCGGGCTTTCGCTTTCAGGACCAGTACTTTACCTCGCGGGGCTACGTTGTCCTGAAGGTGAACTACCACGGCTCTATCTCCTACGGTCGGGCGTTCTGTGAGTCGCTAAAGGGCGAGTGGGGCACCCTCGAGGTCACGGACCTGCTCGCGGCTGTCGACGAGGTCGTCGACCGCGGCTGGGCCGACCCGGACCGGCTGTTCCCGACCGGGTTCTCACAGGGTGGTGTCAACACCGGCTACCTCGTCACGAGAGACAGCCGGTGGACGGCGGCTGCCGCCGAGCACGGTATCTACGACATGCGCTCGTCGTTCGGGACCGACGACTCACACAACTGGCTCGAGGCCGACTTTGGTCTGCCCTGGGAGCGGCCCGACGCGTACGAGGCGGCCTCGTCTATCACCGACGTCGGGAACATCGAGACCCCGCTGTTGCTCACCGCCGGCGAGAACGACGACCGCTGTCCACCGACCCAGTCGGAACAGCTGTACGTCAGTGTCCGCAAGCAGGGTGTGGACGCGAAGCTCGTGGTCTACCCGGACGAACACCACAACATCGGTGACCCGGACCGGGCCATCCATCGCCTCGAAACACTCGACGAGTGGTTCGCCACATACGACCCGGAGCGGACTCTCGACGATTGACCCTCACGCCTCGGGTCGATACGCTACAGCCCCTGGAGACGTACTGCGAGCCAGAGCGCGACGGGGGCCGCCCCGCCCAGTATGAGCACACCGGCACTCACCTTCTTTCCCTCGTCTTCGCGCAGTCGGTTGCCCGCGTAGATCGCGCCGAGTCCGAGTAAGGGGAGTGCCAGCCAGGCGACCGAGAGCATGATAGACCCCCCGACTACGTACACCACGTAGTCACTCAGAAACCCGTCGTCTCCCTCCGTCTCCGGTTCGTCCTCTCTCATCTCCGCTTCCGATTTGTTCTCGTTCACCGCTTCCGGTTCGTCCTCTCTCGTCTCCGCTTCCGATTTGTTCTCGTTCACCGCTTCCGGTTTGTTCTCGTCCACCGCCGTCTCCGCTCCATCCTGGGTCACAGTATCGGAACTCCGTGATACAACTGTCGTCGGTCTGCGTGCAAGCGTCTTGTGTCTCTCCGGGGTCCCGGCGGGGTACTCCGCGTCAGATACTTTTTTACCTACCGCCGGCTCGTCGACCACCCCGAGACCGTGCACCCGAGCGAGAGAGACCTTCGACCCCGGCGACGACCCCCCGGCTCAACTGTCGCGCCCGGCCCGTGACCCCGCGGGCAGGCTGTGACCAGCTTTCTCGGAGTCTCGGGCCGTTTGGTGCCCGGTTCACCCGTCGTGCGGCGTGGGGGTTATTTTGCTGGTCTCCCATGAGGAGGTATGGCAACGACAGAGACCAACAGCGACACACCGACACCGTACGAGCAGTTACTCGAGCGGAACAAACGGATAACGACCCTCGGTGACGCGGCGATGCACCTCCACTGGGACGAGCAGGTGGTGATGCCGACGGACGGCACACCGGCCCGGGCCAAACAGCAAGGTGCCATCTCGAAGACCATCCACGAACTGCTCGTCGACGACGAGGTCGGGAGCTGGCTCGACGCCATCGACGAGTCGACACTCACCGGCGCGGAGGCGGCGAACGTCCGCGAGATCCGCCGTGCCTACGAGCGCGAGACGGGGGTGCCCGCCGACCTCACGGAGGAACTCAGCCAGGTCGGCTCCGAGAACCAGCAGGTCTGGCGGGAGGCAAAGACCGAGGACGACTACGACCGGTTCGCACCCCGACTGGAGCGGCTCCGCGACCTCCAGCGCGAGCGGGCCGGCCACGTCGACCCCGGAACCGACCCCTACGAGGTGCTGTACGAGGACAGCAACCCGTACGTTCCAATCGAGACCATCGAGGACATCTTCGAGACACTCCGTTCGGAGCTCCCGCCGCTGATCGAGGAGATACGTCGTTCGGAGACCGACCTCGCCGACCCCTGGGAGGGTGAGTACCCGGAGGCCGACCAGAGGGCGCTCAGCGAGGCAGTTCTCGACGTGCTCGGCTACGACCGTGACCGCGGTCGTCTCGACACAGCGCCACACCCGTTCATGGCCGGAACGCAGTTCGACGCCCGTGTGACCACACGGTTCAAGCCGACAGACCCCCTCGACGCCCTGACCGCGACCATCCACGAGTACGGCCACGCGAGCTACCAGCTCGGTCTCCGGCAGGACGCGTACGGCACACCGCTCGGCCAGCCCCGCTCCTCGGGTGTCCACGAGTCACAGTCACGGTTCTGGGAGAACCACATCGGTCGGACCAGACCGTTCTGGGAGCAGTTTCTCCCGACGTTCAACTCACACGTCGACGGCCACGACGACCTCACGGTCCAGCAGGCGTACGAGGCCGTCAACCGCGTCGACCCGAACAACCTCATCCGGGTGGAGGCTGACGAACTCACCTACCACATGCACATCATCCTGCGCTGTGAGCTCGGCCGGCGCTTCGTCGAGGGTGATCTCGACGCCGGGGAGATTCCGCAGGTGTGGAACGAGAAGATGGACGAGTATCTCGGCGTGGTGCCAGAGACCGACAGCGAGGGCTGCCTGCAGGACATCCACTGGACCAGCGGGTTCGCGGCCTTCCACGGGTACACTATCGGCAGTGTGCTCGCCGCACAGCTAAACGCCGCTATCCGGGAGGACCTCGACGTGGACACGCTCGTTCGCGAACGGGAGTTCGACCCGATTCAGGAGTGGATGGGCGAGCGTGTCCACCGTCAGGGACAACGCTACACCACGCCGGAACTCGTCGAGGAGGCCACCGGCGAGGCGCTGACAGCCGAGTACTTTACCGAGTACGTCAGGGAGAAGTTCGAACGGCTGTACGACCTGTAGCCGGTCGTCGTCCCAACCCGACGGTCTCTCCCAACAGTGTTCTGATCCGGCCGTGACGGTGCTGGCCGGCTCGGAAACACCGCCACCGGTCTCAGTCGAACTCCGGGAGTCTCGTCTGCTCACCCTCGCTCTCTGCTCTCTCTCCTCTCTTTCCCGTGTCATCCTCTCGCTCCGGGACCGCCGCGCGGTCGTCCGGCGAGGGCTCCCCGGCACGCTTCCCGGCACCGGTGGGTCGTGTCACGTCGTCGGCCGGCCCGGTCTTTGGGACAGCCTCCGACTCCTCTGCTGGCGGCCCCGCCGACCCGGTGTCGACCGACTTCCTGTCGCCGACATCGGCAAGAGACTGCTGGACGGCGTCTGCACTCTCTGGCTCTGCATCGTTTGCGATGGCACGGGCGGCCGCGTACCCTCCGGAGAACGACGCCCGCTTTGCGATCTCCGGTCGGGCGAGTGCACGCGCAGCCTCGGGACGGTGGCGCTCGTACCGCGTCCAGAAAGACTCCCGTCGTGCCTCGAACGCCACCACCGGCCGGGGGTAGTCCTCGCCGATGGCCACGCCGTGTTCTGCCTGGACCGCGAGCGGTGCCCGCTCCGGCCGGTCGAGATACTCGCTCGGTAGCGGCGCCAGTTCGGGCACCCACTCCGTTATCCACTCGCCGTCGGGGTCGTGGTCGCGGACCTGCTTGCGTGGATTGTACACCCGCTGGGCGGGTTTACCGATGAGCCCCGCCTGACTCTGCCACTGTGTGTAGTTGATAGCGACGTCGCTGTCGACGAGGTGGTGGTGGTACCACTCGGCCCCGATCCACCACGGCTGCTGGAGGATGTGTGTAAAAAACGACGCCCCCATCGCCCGCATACGGAAGTTCAACCAGCCGGTCTGCCGGAGACAGCGCATCGCCGCGTCCACCATCGGGAACCCGGTTTCGCCCCGTTTCCACGCCGCCACGAGCTCCGGGTCGTGGTTGTCCTCGTTGAACCCCTCGAGCACCGGGTTGACCGCCTGTTCTGTCCACCCAGGCCAGTCGACCAGTTTCTGGTTGTAGTGGAGATTCCAGAACAACCGGTCGGTGAACATCTCACGCCCCCGGCACGAGGGGGCCCGTGCGGTGACCGACTGGTACACCTGCCGCACCGAGAGGAGGCCGAAGTTGAGATACGGTGACAGCCCGCTGGTCCCGCCACGGGCATCCTGTGGCGCGGAGATCCGCTCCGGGTACGAGCGGATCCGGTCGGTGAAGCCGTCCAGACGCTCCGCCGCCTGCTGGTGTGTCCCCGCAGGGACCTTCGACTTCGTCGGTTCGACCTCGAACCACCTGTCGACCCTCGCCGGGCTGACGGGCGTGTCGATGACGAGATGTCTCGTTGCCTGCTCCGCCCAGTCGGGTGTCTGTTGTGTTCCGTCGAGCCACGACGTCACGTGGTCCTGCCAGTCTGTCCGGGACCACTCTACCCCCCGGACGAGTCCGTCACCCGAGACGAACTCGATACTGTCTCCACAGACCGTTCGGACCCGCTCGTCCCGGCGTTTCCCGTACCGACTGGTCGGTGTCGCCATCGTGACGACCGACCAGCCCCGGTCGACGAACCGGGAGAGCAGTCCGACTGGGTCGCCGTACCCGACTGTCAGCCCTGGCGACCCCGCCCGTTCGAGCGTGTCTGTCGGCGCCTGCTGTGGTCCCGTTCCGGACTGTCGGCCCCGGGACCCCCGTGTGACGGTCTCTGCCGGCACCGTCGCGTACAGTCTGTCGAGACTCGTGACCGCCTCGTGGAGAAAGCGCAGACGGGCGTCACACGCCAGCCCACCCGCCTCGTAGAACTGCGGGTCGAAAATAAAAAGCGGGCAGACAACGTCACCGTCGGCGACCGCCTGAGCGAGTGCCCGCTGGTCGTCGGTGCGGAGGTGTTTCCGGTGCCAGACAACGTACCCCGTGACGTCGTCCCCGGAACAGACTGCCGCTGGCGTCGGAATCTCCGACGGCACCGGGGCCGCCACCCCCGCGTCGGCACCGACGCTCGTGTTGTCCTCCGCGGTGTCTCCCATCGGTGTATCCTACGAGGGGCTCGCCGTGCTTGAATCCTGCCCGGTCCGTCGAGTCAGCGGAACCTCCCGAGCCCGGGACCGACATCCTTGTTCTGGCTCTCCGCCCCTCGGACCGTGTCGAGTTCGTCGAACATCGCCGCGAACTCGTCCGGACGGTCCCCTTCGGCCGCGTAGAAGTACAGCCCGGTCTTGACGATGCCGCGGAGGGTGTAGGTCGTCAACTGCACCACCGCCAACCCGGCGACCACCAGCGGGATACCGACGGCCAGGAGTTCGAGTTCGAACAGTGCGTACAGACCCGGTCCCAGCAGCGGCAACCCGAGCAGTAGTGCGAGCACCGCCGTCCCGATGAGGCTGATCGGCGTCTCGCCGTAGGTCTGTTTGAACAGCTCCCCGCTCCGGGTGAACATCCCCCGGACCGACGGCCGCTCGAAGACGATAACCGGGACGACAAAAAACGTCAGCACCGTCCAGGCCATTCCGATGACGGCGCTGATAATCTGTGTGACACCGGAGCTGGAAGACTCGTTGATGGTGTCGAGCACGAACCCGACAGTGGCGCTGATAATCGCCCAGACGAACAGTTGGCGCTTGACACCCCAGGCGGCGCGAACCCCCTGTCGGAGCGAGGGCTCATCGCCGTCGAGAACGGCCCGGGTCTGGTCGACGAGGGCCGCGGCGAAAAACGCCGAGATGAACGCGGTCCCGAGATACAGTCCGGCGACGGTGAGCAACCCGACCACCGCAACGGCACCGTCGGCATCGAGCACGAACACCCCGAGCAGCGGTGCGAGGAGCGCCGCGATGAACGCGAGACTCGCCGCACCGCTCACCGCCGGAAAGACCGCCAGCCGTGGGTTGTTCCACAGCATCTCGACACTTTGTTTCGTGAGCACGAACCCTGTCTTGAACCGACCGACAACTCCCATACGTACCGGTACGCCCTCTACACACTTTGTTCCACGAGCTAGCTATCCAGATCCGTCTGTGTGGAGACACCCTAGGCATACGGAGGACGGACGTCGCGGGGGTCCCCGGAGTTTCGCTCGGTCTCCTCGGTGTGGCGCTGCGCGCGAGCGGCGACACAACCCAGCGCGTAGGCCCGATACGATCTCGTCTGACCCTGTTGTCCTCGGTCGCTGTCAGGGTCGGCTCCCGGCGTCGTCCTCGTCTATCGGCACCGACACCCCCTCGTCTGTGCGCTCTACGGTCGTTTCAAACGGTTCCGACCGGGCTCGTACCGTCTCACCGACCCACGTGGCCGCCGCCCCGTCGGCGACTGTTGCCGTCTCGTTCTCGATCTCGACGGGGACGATCCGCAGTCGCTTGAGCGAGCCGTCGGTCACCACCAGTTCGAACAGCCCACTCCGCTTGTTGTACAGCCCGTTCTTGTCGATGTAGTCGTCGACGAAGTCCCCCGCGTCGTAGATGATCGGGCGTCCCTGATGAATCTCGACGCCCTGGAGCACGTGTGCGCTGTGACCGTGGACGACATCGACACCCTGCTCGACCAGCCAGTGGGCGAACGCCTCCCGTGTCTCACCCGGTGTCGTCTCCCAGTTTGGCCCCCAGTGGAGCGAGGCAACAACGAGGTCCGGGTCGTGTTCCTCCGCCCGTGCAAGCGCCCGCCGGACCGTCCTGCGGGTGTCACTGGCGGAGGGGTCGGGTCTCACGTAGGCGGTGCCGGGACTGTCTGTCGTGGCCGCGTACGACGGGTACCGGCCCGTGAGTCCGACTGTCGCGACGGTCAGCGGACCGACCTCTGTCACCGCCGGGGCGAGTGCGGCCTCCAGCCCCGGACCGGCCCCCGCGTGTGCGACACCCGCCTCCGTGAGGTGGCTGCGTGTGCTCTCGAGCCCCGGTTCCCGGAAGTCGAGAACGTGGTTGTTCGCGAGCGAGGCGACGGTGGCGTTCGCGGCCCGGAGTGCCGGCACCGCGAACCCGGGGTCTGCACGAAAGTAGTAGACCTTCTCGGGCCAGCGGCGTCCGCCCTCGGCGAGACAGCACTCCAGATTCAACACGAGGCCGTCGAGCGCCTGGAGTCGCTCCAGGGTCGACCCCCACACGCCGGCCGGGTCGCGGTCGACCCAGCGGTCGGTCACACCCCGGCCCAGCATGACGTCGCCGACGAACCCGACAGTGGCGTCTGCGCTCCCCGCCTCGAACGGGGCCCGCGTCGCCGATCCACCCCCGTCGACACAGCCTGCCAGCCCCGCGATGCCCGCCGCCAGCACACCCCTCCGGGTCCAGGTCATCTATCACCAGATACACCACGAGAGCTTTCAAGCCTTCCGCCCCCGGGACGTGTCGGACGGACACACCGACCTCCGTGGCAATCGGTCTCAAGTCTCTTTGTGGTGTCGTATCCTCGGGCTCGTTTCGACCGGTCCGTTCGAGAGGTGGTCGGGGTGTAGCGGTGAGACTCCGGGACGACGCCCTACCGGAGAGTAACCGATGTAGTCGGTATCCGGGGCCGATACCACCGATTCGCAGCTGCACACAGCACAACGGCCTCGCTGTCACCCAGCCTCGCCGAGAGTGGGTCTCTCGACTCTCTACTCCCGGGGCAGACAGATACACAGTTTCGGGAGGGCCGGAACCGACGGCCGCCGGGTGCCAGGACAGTCGAAACAGTCAATGTGGCACGGACCTTCTTCTCAGTACAGTAATGTACACAAGTAATCAGTCTTCTGAACATATTCTCTCAGTATCCGCGAGACTCAACGGCGCCGAGACGGTCGACGCTGCGGCGACACACGCGGCCGAACTGGCGAAAACGGCGTTCGACAGACCGGTGGTGACTGTCGGCGAGTACGACCCCGAGACGGAGACGTTCACCGCGATCGGGTCAGCCGAGCAGTCTCCCGGCCAGACGGTGGGCCATCCGGACGAGATACCGGCGGCGGTTGTCGAACGAGTCAGCGGGCCCACGGCCGGCCAGTCTGTCGGTTCCGCCCCCGAGGCAGTTGTCGACACCGACCCCGGCGGGTCGGCACAGGGGGCGGTGTTCGTCCCTCTCGGTCGCAATCGAGTGTTGCGCCTCGACACGACGGAGTCGGGTGAGTTCGATGACGCAGACGTGGCTCTCGTCAGGGGGATCGCGGCGAATCTCGAAACAGCGTTGCGTCGACTCGACGGTCGAGAGTCGAAACGTCGACGGGCGGCGAACCGAACGGAGGCTGCTGCGACCGCGTTGCGCCGTCTGACCGAACTCACGACCGGTTCGAACGGGTTGGATGACAGTGTCGAGGGGCTTCTGTCTCTTTGCTGTGAGTATCTCGGCCTCGACACCGGAATCCTCGCGAACGTCGACGGAGACGACTACGAGGTCGAAGCCGTGGCCGACGCCACCGGATCGCACGAGGTGGGCGCGACGTACGACCTCGGAAACACGATGTGCGATGTGACACTCGCCGGCGACGCAACCGACACACTCGCGTTTGCCGACATCACGGACACCGAACACCAGGATCATCCAGCAGCCGAGAACGTTCAGGCGTACGTCGCAGCGTCTGTCGTCGTCGACGGTGACAGCTACGGGACGCTGAACTTCTCGATGGAGAGACCGCGTCCGGAGCCGTTTCGACCAGAAGAAAAGGCGTTCGTCGGACTCCTCGCAGAGTGGGTCGGCACCGAGATCGCCCGTCGTCACCGACTCGAGGAGCTAGAGCGGTACGAGACAATCCTCGAAGCTGTTGACGACCCGGTGTACGCCTTAGACGCCGACGGACGGTTTACGTTCGTCAACGAGTCGGCGGAGCGCGAGTTCGGGTACGGCACGGAGATACTCGGCAGGTCGCCGTCAGTCGGAATGGACGACTCGGACGTCGAACAACTGCAAGAACAGATCGAGACGCTGCTCGCTACAGACACCCGGTCGGCGACCGCTGAGTTCGAACTCGAAACGGCCGACGGCGGTCACAAGACTGTCGAGAACCGACTCGCACTGATCGGAGACAACGAGTTCCGCGGCACTGCTGGCGTTCTCAGGGACATCACCGACCGCAAAGAACGACGACGACAGCTCGAATCGTTCCAGCAGGTGATCGAGAAAGCGGCCGACGGAATCGCGATCCTCGACGGCGGGGAGTACAGCTACGTCGACCAAACCCACGTCGAGATGTACGGGTTCGAGAGCAAAGACCAACTGCTGGGGAACACGTGGCGAAAGCTGTACGACGACGAGGAGATCGAGCGGCTGGAGACGGAGGCGTTCCCGACGCTCGAAGCCGACGGCCACTGGCGTGGGATGGTCACTGGCAGTCGACCGGACGGGTCGACGTTTCCGGCCGAGCTCTCCCTGACCATCGTCGATGACGGCCGACTCGTCTGTACGGTCCGCGACGAGACCGAGCGCCGAGAGCGCGAACGCGACCTCGAACTGAAAGAACGGGCGATGGACGAGGCGACCGTCGGCATCCAGATCACCGACCCGACACAGGACGACAACCCATTAGTCTACGTCAACAACGGGTTCGAGCGGATGACCGGCTACACGAGCGAGGAGGCGATCGGTCGGAACCCCCGATTTCTCCAGGGCGAGGAAACCGACCCCGAGCAGGCAGCACGGCTCCGGGAGGCGATCGACTCCGAGGAACCAGTTTCGCTCGAACTGAGAAATCGCCGCAAAAACGGAACGCCGTACTGGTCACGGCTCTCTGTCACGCCTGTGACGGACGCAGACGGGACAGTGACGAACTACATCGGCATCCAGCAGGATGTCACGGAACGAAAAAAGCGCGGGCAGGAGGCACAAGCGCGGGTCGAGTTGCTCGAACGTATCTACGAGGTGACAACCGATCAGCAGACCGGGTTCGAGGAGAAAATCGACGGGCTCCTGAAAGCGGGGCGTGATTACCTGGAGCTGCCGTACGGCTTTCTGACACGGACCGACGTAGACAGTGACCTGGCCGCCGGGACACAGACGATTCTCGACGCAGTTGGCTCTCACGAACGCCTCCGACCGGGTGCATCGGGGCCGTTCTCGGAGTCGTACTGTCAGCAGACGGTCGACCGCGACGGTGAGTTTGCACTCACGAACGCTGCCGAGAGTGAGTTTATAAAGGAAGCAGCGTACGACACGTTCGGACTCGAAACCTACATTGGGAGTACGGTCAGCGTCGACAGCGACGTGTACGGCACGCTGTGTTTCGCATCGGGTGAGCAACGAGAGTCACCCTTTGACGAGTTCGAACGCACGTTCGTCAGTCTCCTCGGCAGGTGGGCCGGCTACGAGATCGACCGCAGAAACACCCACGAGGAACTGCGACAACAGCAGGAGAAACTCGGGCTGACGCTGTCGGGGACGAACACCGGTATCGCCGAGTGGAATCTTCGGACGGACACGATGCGTTGGGACGAGACGCTCGTCGACCTGGCCGGCCAAGACATCGAGTCGGTCGAGGAGTTCAGGGAGGCCGTCCATCCCGACGACCGTGACCGCGTCCGGCGGGAACTGAACTCGATGATCGAATCCGGCGACCCGTGGACCGGCGAGTTCCGGATCGTCGGTGATGGCGACGACACGACCTGGCTATCGACGCGAGCAACGCCGGTGTACGACGACGGGAACCCGGTCCGTGTACTCGCGACCGGAACCAACATCACCGAGCAGAAGATCGAGGAACGGACACGGCGACAAAACGAGCAGCGGTACCGCAGTCTGGCAGAGAACATCCCGAACGGTGCCGTTCTCACGTTCGACGATAATCTCGAGTACGTCCTGGCGGCGGGCGAACTCCTGTCGGTGTTCGGTCTCGAAACGTCGGACATCTCCGGGAAAGCGGTCGGAACGGTACTCGCCGACGGCAACCACGACCTCGTCCCGCGTTTCCGAGCAACGCTGGACGGAGAGCGAACGGACCGCCGGGTCGAAATCCGCGACCGGACCCTCCGCGTTCACCTGGTCCCGGTCGACAGAGACAACCCGGACTCGACGAGTAACCAGGGGTTAGTGCTGGCACAGGACGTCACCGACGAGGTGAACCGCGAACAGGAACTGCTCGAGGAACGGGAACGGTTCCGGCTATTGACCGAGAGTGTCGACGAGTACGCCTTTCTGACTGTCGACGAGGGCGGGACAGTACAGACGTGGAACCCGGGCGCGGCCAGCCTCTTCGGGTACGACGCTGACACGGCCATCGGTATGTCGATATCCGAACTCCACCCCGAGTCGGATCGTGAGTCAGGCCTGCCCGGGCGGTTGTTACAGCAGGCGCGTATCGGGGGTGAGAGTGCCCACGAGGGCTATCAGGTTCGCGCCGACGGGTCGGAGTTCTACGCGGACGTTCGGTACGCTCCGCTCGAATCCGACGACAGGTTCCAGGGGTACGCGGGTGTCGTCCACGACATGACCGACAGACGGCGCCGGCAGCGCCGGACCGAACTGTTCGTCGAGGAGTCCACCGACGTGGTGACAATCGTCGACCCGGACGGGACGATCAGGTACGCGAGTGGCTCGACGAAGCGAACCCTCGGTTACGACCCCGAGGAGCTCGTCGAGGAGAATCTCTTTGACTTCCTCCATCCAGACAGTCGAGAACACGCGCTGCAGACATTCTATACGTGTGTCGATGGAGCAGACAGCGCCAAGGCCGAATGCCGTTTCTCCGCTCCTGACGACGGGTGGCTCAACATCGAAACCCGGTGCCGGAATATGCTCGACGATGAGGCGATCAACGGGATACTCATCTACCTCCGGAATGTGACCGAAAGCAAACAGCGAGCCCGGCGCTTCGAGGGTATCTTCAACCAGACCTTCCAGTTCACCGGATTACTGGAGCCCGACGGAACGGTTGTCGAAGTAAACGACGCTGCCCTCGAGTTCGGCGGCGTCGGACGCGAGGAGATCGTCGGGAACCGGTTTTTCGACGCCCGGTGGTGGACACACTCCGAGACAGTCAGGAACAACATCCGGGAGGCGATCGAACGGGCTGCAGGCGGAGAGTTTGTCCGTTACGAGACGGAGGTGCGCGGCGGTGACGGTCTCGCGACGATCGACTTCTCGGTGAAACCCGTGTGGGATGAAAACGACAATGTGTCCCTGCTCGTTGTCGAGGGACGGGACATCACGGCACAACAACAGGTCAGACGCCATCTGGAGGTCATACAGCGTGTGATACGTCACAATATGCGAAACGACCTGACCAAGGTGCGAGCCTGGACACGGCTGATGTCCGAGGAGTCGGATGCGAAACAACGGGCCGAACAGTTCGAGATCGTCGAACGGGTCCTCGAGAAGTGGGAGTCGATGACCGAGCGAATAAACGATATCCGTCAGATTCTCCAGTCCCAGAACGGCGACCAGACAACGATGGACTCCCGTTCACTCATCGAAAATGCGGTTACTCCGGTCCGAGAGGGGTGTGAGGATACGACAGTCCTGACCGAGCTGCCGAGCGGCGAGGGGGTTCAGCTGCCCGCGTCGCTACTCGAGGCCGTTCGTGAACTCGTCGGCAACGCGGCAGACGCGAGCGAAGACGCCACAATCGCGGTCGAACTCACCTACTCGGAGGACGGGTGGGTCGAGGTCGACGTGCGAGACGACGGTCCCGGGATGCCGGCGATGGAGGCGGATCTGCTCGAGACCGGGGAAGAGACACCGCTCAATCACGGGCAGGGGCTCGGGTTGTGGATGGTTCGAATGGTCGTCACGCAGGCCGGGGGTGACGTGTGGGTCGACTCGACGACCGAGAGAACAGAGATCTGTCTGCGGGTGCCGAGAGCCCGATGGGACAGAAGGAGCTGATCGGACAGTCGAGTAACGACCGAGTCACCGAACGTGAGGGCTCTCGTCGTCGAGGTACTGTGCCAGTGCGAGCTCCCCCCACAGATCTCCGAGTCCGCGTTCGACTGTCCGTTCGAACACTTTGGACTCTAAAAGACCGCGAGCCTCGGCGATTTCTCGAACCCGGTCGGAAACTTCGGCGGCCATGCAGTGTGATCACTCGGCACCGTCTGTAGATCCGTGTCTGCCTGCCCAGCAGGAATCCGACCGGGGTCTCCCCGTAGAGCTGTATACAGTGCGGCCACAGAAAGTCTC
>JAQCNM010000177.1 GCA_028275025.1 Halovenus sp. | reverse complement strand
ACCCGACAGGTGCACCACGGCAGGGTAACAACGGCGGCCCGGCCGCCGGCCCGACCGAGGGTGTCGTCCAGCCAGCCTCGGCGATAAACGACGGGTTCGAGTACGCGAGTGCGGAAGACGTGGTGTCGGTCAGTGCCACACCAGGAGGCGACGGGACGTTCACGGTGCGGGTCGAGAACACGGCACCGACGGATTTCTACTCGAGTGACGCAGCGACGGGTGGACAGATCTGGCTCACACCCGGGGCGTGGGCGGTTCACACCGGCGAGAACCCGATATTCACGGAGGGGGAGCCGGCCTCTGTCGGGTTGGAGGCACTCGCGGAGGCCGGCCCGCCGACCGGGTTCGAGGGCGAACCTGGACTGGTCGAGGAGCTCCCGAGCAGGGACCGGGTCGTGTCGTCGGGCGCGTACGCGCCACCGAACACTGTCGCGGACCCGAACGACCCGATGGGCGAGGTGCCGGGTGCGCCGCCGATTGCACCGGGTGGGGCCTTCGAGTTCGAGGTGGCGGCAGCGCCGGGCCAGCGGCTCTCGTTTGCGTCGATGTACGTTCCATCGAACGACCTGTTCGTCTCGCCGGTCTCGGGGCTGGAGCTCTACGACGGCGAGGAGCCGGCCGATGGCGAGCTGCCCGGCGACATCGCGCTGTGGGACGCGGGCACCGAGCTAAACGGGAGTCCGGTCTCGGACCCGACAGGTGCACCACGGCAGGGTAACAACGGCGGCCCGGCCGCCGGCCCGGCCGAGGGTGTCGTCCACCCGGTCTCGGAGATAACCGACAGGTTCGAGTACGCCGACGCCAGTGATATTCTCCAGGTGACACTCACCCCGCAGTGACCACCTGCCCACCGCGCAGTTACTCCAACCCGGTCCCGGGCAGCGACATACTGATACGTCAGAAACCCTCATCTGCGTGGTGTGAACGTACAGGTAACCGGACCGGGACCCGCGGCACCGTTTCTCGGGGCGCGTGACATTTTCGAGACCGAGCGTGACGTGGAGCAACCGGTGACAGTCGACATCGTCTCTGACCCGGACGAGCGAACCCGGGTCAGCCACTCTCAAGACGGACACCGGCTGACTATCTCACGGCAGGCCGCGACGAGTGCGATGGCGCGCGAACTCGCCCTCCACGAGTACGCACACATGCTCCACCACGAGCGTGACCACCCCTCGCACACCCAGCCGACCGAGGAGGCGATCTTTCTCGCCCTCGCCGGCCAGTCTGTCGAGCGGCGGAAGTTGACCCACTGCCATCAGATTGCAAACCACATGAAAGACATCTACGCCGACGACATCTGGCTCGAGGTGGCTCCCGCAGATAAGCTGGTGGCGTTTCTGGAGTCGAGTCTCGCCACGACGCTCGCAGACCGACCGGCGGAGCCACAGGACTGGCCGTTTCCCGCCGGGGCGGGCGGTGACGAGGCGTCGACCGCACGACTGACACCGGCCGCCGACCCGGAGATCACTGCAGTAAACGCCGCGTTCGCGCTCGGACTCGTCGAGCGTCACGACCTCGTGACGGCAGACCACCGGCTCTACGACCTCGCAGACGCCGCTGCTGCCGACGCGCCGGACGTCGCGTTCGAACAGTTCCGCAAACTGTTTCGCTCACTCACCCCCGACCCCGACACTAGCGAGTACCGGAAACTGCTGGTCGACGCGACCCGCACGTACGCCGGCTGACATCCTCCCGCGCCTGAGGACCCAGGAATCCCACGGCACCGCTGAGTTTGGATAGTAACTCCTCGAGCGACTCGCGGTCAGAACGACTCCGTCGACTAGCGGTCGGTACCCTTGAAAAGCACCGCACCGCAGTCGGTGCAGGCGCTGGTCACCGAGACGATATCGTCACGACAACAGCTCTTGACAACGTCCTCGTCGGGAACGACCTCACCCCCACACTCCGGACAGGTTTCGACGAAGCTCCGGAGCGCGACCAGTAACTGTGTTCGGTCCCCGTCCGAGAGTGTGTCCCAGCGGCGCCCGAGCCACGACGACAGCAACTGCTCGCTGGCCAGGTCGGCGAGCAGTGCTGCCCGCGACCGCCAGCCACCGGCCCGGACCCCGTCGACGAACACGCTCACCTGGCGTCCCGTCTCCTCGAACCGGATATCCTCCGCCGGTACCGACAGTGACTCGGCCAGTCGCTCCCGCTGGGCCGACTCCTCGGCCAGTGTGTCGAGTGTTCCCCTGAACTGCTCGCGGTAGCTGCTGGTCAGACAGAGGTCGTCCTCGGTCTCGCACTGTTTGACGATGTCGGCGCCGGTGAGTGTCTCCTCGATATCGAAGGTCGTCTCTTCTCCTCCGATATCGTGTTCGGGTCCGATCGCCTCGTGAACCCTGTCCGGGAGGTACTGAACGAGTGTCGGTGTCCCGGGTATCAGGTAGCCCCAGAGAGTGATGACAGTCACACACGCGCCGAACACGACCGCCGCGGCCTGGATCGAGACCACCGCCACCGCCAGGCTGAGTGCGACCGCCATTCCGGTGTTGATCACCGTACAGGGGGTGCATCTGTTCTCTCCGGTGTACTCGGGTTTTCTGAACCGTTGGAACACGCTGCTGAACTGCTCGATACCGGATCGCTCCGTGTCCATGTGTGGACGCTCCGCCGCACGACTAATAGATATACTCTGTCTAACGCCGGACACGGCGGCCGTTGTACGATTGTTACCCCCCGGGGCAGACACACGGCGGTCAGTTGCCGCGTTCGACACCCCCTGAAGCGGTTGGCTTCCGCTCGCCACGTGTCACTGTACCCGCGGTCCAGGGAGGTCCCTGCCAGCCCGCAGTCTCCGACAGTCCACAGGCTCACGCTACCGCTCCTGCGGTAGACCGTCGTTTATCCACGGTATACTGTCTGTTACTATATCTTCACCGGCTGTAGACAGCTCAATGAGCCACGGTGGCCCTGCCTCGACGCTTGGACTGTGCCCGGTCTGTGACCAGGACCTCGACCGGGAGTGGCTTCTCGCGCGGTACGCGAGGGAGAACTCGGAGCGGTTGCTCGCCGGCTGTCCACGGTGTCAGGAGGTCGTCCAGCCGGTCCGGCAGACCGATGACCGCACAGACTGAGCAACACACCGGCGTCCAATCCGACCCCGGAGAGACGTACGTCCGGCTGCTCGACGCCCACGTTCACCGGTTGTGGCTGCTGGCGGCGGTTCTGTATCTCTGCGGGGATATCCTCACGACGCTCATCGGAATAAGACAGACACCGCTGCAGGAGGTTGGCCCGCTCCCGCGCTACCTTGTCGATCAGTTCGGCGCCGACTGGCTCGTCGGGGTAAAGCTCCTGACGTTCGGGGGGTTTCTCGCCCTCTGGTACTCGCTGCCTCGACCGGTCAGTGTCGGAGTGCCGCTTGGCCTGGTGGTCGCCGGCGGCGGGGCCACACTCTGGAACACGGTGTTGCTCGTCGTCGTTGTCGTGTGATTACGAGGCTGTTAACAGACCGGTACGATGTGATTTACAAATACTATACGCCGTGTTCTGTCCACCCGTGTGGGTCAGTCACGGGCCACACAGCTAGAGTACACAACGATGAACCTGTCACGTGCTTTCGAATACATCCTGCTCGGCGTGCTCGGTATCCTCCTGGTCTCGTTACTCGCCAGCCATCTGGTCGGCTACCCCGTCCTGTTGGGTCACGTCGATAGCAGCAGCATGGAGCCTACGCTGAACGAAGGCGACGGGTTCATCGCCGTTCCAGCCGCGCTGGCCGGCGACGTGGGGGTCGGTGATGTCGTGACGTTCGAGGCCGAGGACGTGCAGGGCGGGGAGATCACGACCCACCGTATCGTCGAGGAGCGCCCGGCGGGGTACATCACGCAGGGGGACAACAACCCGTTTCCCGACCAGAGTACGGACGACCCGCCGGTCACAGACGGGCAGGTAAAAACTGTTGCCCTGTCGATTGACGGGGAGGTGGTGCGGATTCCACACCTCGGCACCGCGACGGACGCGGTCAGTTCGGTGATCCGGACTGCCGAGGGTGTCGTGGCGGATGCACTCGGTGTCAGACGACTCGGCACACAGGAGCTCTCTTACATTCTCTTTGCGGCTGGTCTGCTGGCGTTCGTCACACTGTTTCTCACCGAGCAGACCGGCCGGCGTGTCCGGGACCGAGAGCGCTCGCGGGCCCGTGCGGTCGTGTTCGACACCAGACTCCTGCTTGCTGGCGGACTCCTGTTTCTCTGTGCCGGTGCGACGGTCGGGATGGTCGCTCCGGCCGGAACCGAGACGTTCGGCATCGTGAGCGCAGAGAGCAACGCGTCGAGCCCGACGATCATCCCCGCCGGCGAGTCGGACTCGCTCACACAACAGGTGGGCAACGGCGGCTACATCCCGACAGTTTCGTACTTCCACGCGGAGAGTAACGGCATCGCGGTCGAACCGGACCGCGTTCGACTGTCTCGGGGCGAGACAGTAAACGCGACTGTGACACTCACTGCACCCGGCGAGACCGGCTACTATCTCCGGTCGATGACAGAACACCGGTATCTGGTTGTGCTCCCGCCGCCGGTGATAGACGCCGCACACGGTGTCCACCCGTGGGTTCCGTACCTGCTGGTAAACACAGTTATCGCGGCGCCGTTCGTGTTGCTGTGGCTCGTCTTCGGCCGGCAGGGCAGCACGCTCCGACTACGCAGTAGAGAGCGGGAGCGAACGAGCGGGCTCTTTCGTTGACAAACAATGACACAAGACACAACAGACAGACCGACGTGGTCGCTTCGGCTTCGCAAACAGTTCGACGAGTGGGGTGTTCTGGTGGTGGTCGCACTCGTGATGCTCGGGTTGCTCGGTGCCTGGGTCGCGTACGGGACCCACGTGGCCCCCGGGACGGAGACGGAGACGGTGGTCGATTCGACCTGGAGCGAGCAGGGCAGCGTCTCACACGCCGCGACGATCACACAGCCGAACCCGGTGTTCGCGGAGGGACAGACCCTCTCCGACCAGCCGGTGTACTTCACACAACTCGCTCCGGAACTCGACGGCACGTTCGAGTACACCTACGACGCGAGTGAGACCGGGAGTCTCGACGTGGTGACGGAGGCGACACTCAGGATGCGGTCGGTCAACGACGACGGCAACAGCTACTGGTCGGTCACCGAGTCACTCGGGGGTGACAGTGTCGAGGGGCTCTCACCCGGCGAGGTGGCGACGACGACCGCGACGGTCGAGATCGAGTCGCTACTCGCCGAACTCCAGGCGATCGAGTCCGATCTCGGGACGAGTGTCGGTTCCACCGAGGCCGATATCGTCTTCGACACCCAGGTCGCCGGCGAGGTAAACGGCGAGCGGGTCACACGAACCCACCAGCAGACACTCACGCTCAATCCCGGCTCGGGGACGTACGACGTCTCTACCGGCGAGGCCATCTCAGAGACCTACGAGTCGACCAGCAGCCTGAGGACCGAGGCGACCGACGGCCCGCTCCGCTCGTACGGTTCGGTCGCCCTGATACTGGTGGCCGCAACCGGTCTCGTGGGGTTCGCGGCGGCGCGATACTGGGGCGTGATTCCGCTCTCACCCGCCGAGCGCGCCACGCTCGTCCGACACCGCGAGCGCCGTGATTTCGACGACTGGATCAGCACCGGCACCGTCCCGGCGGAGGCACGTACCGGCGCGGCAATCCAACTCGACTCACTCGAGGACCTCGTCGACGTGGCCATCGATACGAACGAGCGTGTCATCGAGGACACCGAAACCGGCGACTTCTGTGTCGTCGACAACGGCCGACACTACATCTACTCGTCAGACTGGCTGATAGACGACCCCGACCTCGACAGGCTGTCTATGTCCGGTACTGGAACAGAACAGTCCGGCGGCGAAACAGCCACGACGACGGGCGAACTCCGGCCTGATAGCACCGAAACCGACGGCGGCACCCACGTGGACAGCGGTGCCGAGACCGACGGTGGCACGGAGACGGAGGCGGGTCAGACCGGCTCCTCGGATACTGGTGACGACCGGACCAACGACGAGTCCGGCTCTGTCGACCCGGGCGACTGAACTCCCGTCTCCGGTACGTCGACTATCGTCTCCGCAGTCGCGCCACCGTGAGGAGTGCGCTCAGTGCGAGCACCGCTGCGACGACTGTCAGGCCGGTTCCGTTGTCGTCCGCACTGTCCTCACCGTTGTCCATCGGACTCTCGGTTCCGTTGTTCATCGGACTCTCGGTTCCGTTGTTCATCGGACTCTCGGTTCCGTTGTCTGTCGAGTTGTCTGTGCCACCGTCCATCGAACCGTCGTCACCGTCGTCGGCCGAGCCGTCAGTGGCGTTGTTCCGGGCCATCTCGAGGGCCGTGGGGTGGAACGTCTCGGCGAGATTCTCGATTACGTCGGCGTAACGCGGGCCGCGCTGGCTGAACAGGTTCGGGTCGACCCGGACGATACGGTCTTCCTGTAGTGCGGTTGTCTGGTTGTACCCCTGGAACTCGGAGAGTTGGCCACCCTCACTGGCGATGACCCACTCCGGGTCGGCCGCGACAACCTCCTCCGGGTCGAACTGGAGGCTGTCGAACTCCGCGGCGACGTTCTCCAGTCCGGCGGTCGTGAGCAGTTCGTGCTGGAGTGAGCCCTCGGTGACGGTCGTCCCGAACCCGGAGTCGTAGAACACGCGAGGCTCGTCCTCGTCGGCGACGGCGGACTCGACGAGTTCGATAGTTCCGGTCATCTCCTCGACGACACCGGTTGCGGCCCCACACTCGCCGATGAGTTGGCCGGTCCGGTTGATGATGTCGGTCAACCCGTCGAGCTCAGACGGTCGCTCGTAGTAGTACACCGTCTGTCCGGCCTCGCGGAGTTCGGTCACGGCGTCCTCCGGCACCTCGTTTGGCGCGAGCACGATATCGGGGTCCAGGTCGACGATGGCCTCCGTGTTCGGTACGGAGAGGCCGACACTCTCGTCGAACTCGAGAACGTGTGTCTTGTTCTGACTCCCCTCGAGATACGCCGTCCACTCCCGGACCGGCATCCCGGTCACCTTCTCCTCGGCGTCCATCTCCCAGATCTGCTGGGCGACACTCGGGAGGAGGGTGACGATCTCCTGTGGCTCCTCGTCGATCTCGACTGTCTCACCCGTGTTGTCCTCGACAGTCAGGGGGAACCCGCAGTCGAGTTCCTGTGTGAGTGTCGTGGTTTGCTGTGTGTCGATACCTGGCTGGCCGACCGCGACACCGGCGGTACAGAGCAAGCCGAGTGCGATGACGACCAGAACGCCAGCGGTCAGTCTGTGTCTGCGCACGTGCCACCGTGTGCGCTAGTGCAACAAATATTTATCTAATCAAAGCGCAGTTGATGAGTGATGCGGATACTGTTCCGAACGGTGCTGTGGTCGACAGCCCTGTTCGCGGCCTTGGTCGGGACGGTGCTCGCGAGCACGATGTTCGGCTCGGTCAGTCTCGACGCAGGGACGGTCGTGCGGGCGATGCTCAACACGCTCGCGTACCCGTCCGACGTCGGACTGGACCCCGGCCAGGTCGGTGTCGGGGAGCACACGGCTGGGGTCCCGGTCCCGGATGTCTCCTACACACAGCCGCTCAGCTTCGATGTCGAGAGAACGGACCAGATTATCGTCGAGAAGGTCCGTCTCCCGCGGATTGTGCTCGGCGCGGTCGTGGGGTTCGCGCTCGGCACCGCCGGGGCGGTTATGCAGGGCTTTTTCAAAAATCCGATGGCAGACCCGTCGATTATCGGCGTCTCATCCGGGGCGGCCGTCGGTGCGGTCGCCACTATCGCCTTTCCGGTCACGATGCCGTTTGGCCTCCAGACTGCCGCGTTCGTCGGCGCGATACTCGCAGCGTTCGGGGTGTACTTTATCGCGACACAGGGTGGTCGAACGCCCGTTGCGACGCTGTTGCTCGCCGGTCTCGCCGTCCAGACGTTTCTCGGGGCCGGCGTCTCCTTCCTCCTCCTGAACGCCGGCGAGGGGCTCGAGGAGGCGATTCTGTGGCTCATGGGGCGACTCCGCTACAGCAACTGGGGTGATGTCGGGTCGACACTCCCGTTCGTGTTACTGCTCTTTGTCGTCTTGCTCGCCTACGCCCGGGACCTGAACGTCATGTTGCTCGGCGAGGAGGACGCACACGCACTCGGAATCGATGTCGAGCGAACAAAACGACTGCTGCTCGCGGCGTCGGCACTCGTCACTGCCGCGGCCGTGGCTGTGGCCGGTATCATCGGCTTCGTGGGGCTGATTATCCCGCACATCATGCGACTGATCGTGGGTCCGGACCACCGCATCCTCATCCCGACGAGCGCGCTCGCCGGTGCGACGTTTCTGGTACTCGCGGACACGCTCGCGCGAGCGGGACCGGGGCCGGCCATGCCCGTCGGTATCGTCACCGCTGCGGTCGGTGCGCCGTTTTTCCTGTTCTTGCTCCGGCGACGTGAGGTGCACGCCCTGTGATCCGACTCGACGACGTCGCGCTGTCACTCGGCGCGACCGACGTGCTCGACGGTGTCTCGCTGTCTGTCGCGACCGGCGAGTTTGTCGCGCTCGTGGGGCCGAACGGGGCCGGCAAGACGACGCTGCTGCGGACGGTGAACGGCCTCCTCTCACCCGACACCGGGGGTGTCACGCTCGACGGCGACCGGGTGACCGGTCTCTCATCGAGAGCGGTCAGCCGACGGGTCGCGACCGTCCCGCAGGACACCCACGTCGGGTTCTCGTTCACCGCAGAGCAGGTCGTCGAGATGGGCCGCACGCCACACCGCTCCCGACTCGACTGGACAGAGGACACGGACGCCGTCGGCGCGGCGATGAAGCGCACGGAGACACGTAGACTCCGGGAGCGGTCAATCGACTCGTTGAGCGGCGGCGAGCGCCAGCGTGTGCTCCTGGCCCGCGCGCTCGCACAGGAACCCGACGCGCTCTTGCTCGATGAACCCACCGCGAGTCTCGATATAAACCACCAGGTGCAGGTGCTCCGTCTGGTCGCCAACCTCGCCGACGACGGCCGGGCGGCGCTCGCGGCCATCCACGACCTCGACCTCGCGGCGCGGTTCTGTGACCGTCTCCTGTTGCTCTCCAACGGGCGAATCCGTGCTCGCGGACCGCCCGCGGAGGTGCTCGCGGACCCTAAACTCGCGGACGCGTTCGGCACCGAGACGGCAGTCTCGCGCGACCGGGTCACCGGGACACCACGGGTGGCTGCGTTCCCGGACCGCCCGGACCGGGCCGGACAGGTCCACGTTCTCGGCGGCGGAGCGGGTGGGGTGGCCGCCGTGCGGACACTGTGGCAGGCGGGCTACACCGTGACTGTCGGTCCGGTCCCGGAGGGGGACGTCGCCGCGAGTCTCGCTACCGACCTCGGTCTCCGGGTGGTGACGGCCCCCCCGTTCGAACGGCCCGGAACCCGTGAACGGGAGTTGGCCGCTCGACTCGCCGGAAAGGCAGACGCGGTCGTGATGGCCGGTCCAGGTGCGGCCGGTGTCGAGTTCGACGCCGACAGTGTGGCTGCCACCCCCCGTATCCGGGCGACTCTCGGTGGACCTGGCCC
>JAQCNM010000176.1 GCA_028275025.1 Halovenus sp. | reverse complement strand
GTCGAGCTGTTCGCCGAGCAGGAGCCAGCCGACGAGCGCGGCGACGACGGGTGCGACGTACGAGACGAGGTTGATATCGACCGCGCCCAGACGGTCGAGCAGCCGAAAGTAGATAACGTAGCCGACCACACTCGCGAGTATCGAGAGGTACGCCAGCGCGACAACTGCCTCGACAGTGAGTGAGAGGTCACCGACCGCCTCTGTCGGAAGAACGGCACTGGTCGCGTGCATCCCGACAGCGCCGAGCGTAAACGACCACGCCACCCCGCCCTCGGTGTCGATGTCACTGTCAGTGCGTTCGATGAGGACACTTCCGAGCGCGACCGACACCGCCGCGAGAAAGACCAGCCCCGGTGCGACCAGGTCGTCGAGCGTGACCGTTCCGGTGTCGGGAACGGCCACGAGCACGACCCCGAGAAACCCACAGCATAGGCCGACCAGTCCGAGCGGCCCGAGACGGCTGTCGGGCAGGAACAGCCGCGAGAACCCGGTCGTGAGGATAGGACTGGTGGCGACGAGGATGGCCGCGACCCCGCTCGTGACACCCTGCTCCCCGACAAAGAGGAGGATATTGTACGCCGCGATGACCAGCATCGACCCGACCAGTATCTCGGTCCAGTCGCTCCGCGAGCGCGGGAGCCACCGGTCGGTCGCCAGCGCGGCGTACCCGAGCAGGAGCAGTCCCGCCACGTCGTACCGGAGGCTGGCAAACAACACCGGGGGGATGTACTCCAGACCGGCCTTTATCGCGACAAACGACGACCCCCACAGCACCGAGAGCAGGAGAAAGAGCCCACCGTTGCGGTACGCACCCATCACAGAGTCGTTCGACTCCGGGGTAAAGAGTGAGACGGTTCGACGACAGGCCGGCCCGTGGACCTCGACGCGGCCCCAGTGGCAACGTCTCTCAACCGCGCCGTCTCTCCTCAGCTACAATCGTGTCGCCGCTGGAGACAACCGCGGAGGTTTTTGCCCTCGCGTGTCGAACACGTCGTATGAGCGAACTCACCGACACACTCCGTGACGCGTTCGAGCAGGGCGGGTACGAGGTCAGCGACGTCAGTGTCAACCGCAGTACGGTCCGTATCTCCGTGCTCGACCCCGAGGCGAGTGCCGAGGCGCTTCGCGAACTCACACACGAGACCGTCGACCCGGACGACGTGCTCGGGTTCAACGTCACGACAGAGTCTGCCGACAATCGCGACGTGACCACCGTCGTCTCGTTCCGGTATCGCGGCTCCTGACCGACCCGTCTCAGCCACGCCGTTTGTGTGACCGTCGCCGAAACGGTTACACCAGTGGCCACACTCCTCTCGCGTATGCAGCAGTACGTCCGGTGGTACGTCGAACTCGAGCCGTTCTACAAGATCATGCTGATCGGCTCGGTGTTTCTGGCGATGTTCGCGCTGGTAACGGGCATGGGAACGGAGAACCCGGTGTTTTTCCTGCTCGGGGTTGGCTGGCTGGTCGTCGGTCCGGGTGCGGTCTGGCTGCTCTCCCGGTTCGAGGGCGACTGAGCCTACCGCTGTCCCGGACGACCGCCGGTGAGCCCCATCTTCCCCGGTGTCCAGACAGCCTGTTCCCGGTCGAGGTGAGCGACGACGACCACGTGCGGGAGCGTCAGCGCGGCGATCAACACGAGATAGAGCCCGACCAGGTCTGTCACCCCTGCGGTGCTGGTCGGGACGAGCGCGGCGAGCAGCCCGAGCAGCGCCAGTGACACGAGGGTAAGGGGTGTGGCGTCACGGGTAAACCGCCCGAGTGCCCGGCCGGTGTGGCCGTTTGCCAGCGCCTCCCTGGCGACCGGGTCGAGCGCGATCAGGCGGCCGACGTGGCGGAGCGCGTGCCAGCAGGTAAAGTAGAGACCGACGGCCAGAATCGGCGGGACCAGGCTGAAAAACCCGACGAGCAGACCCACCTCGCCGGCGTCGACTGCCCAGGACCGCCGGCTGTCGGCCCGCCGGTAGCCACTAGCTACTGCCCCGACCAACAGACCGGCGACCAGCACGGCCACGACAGCCCGACCCGTCGGGTCGAACACGGCGGTGAGTGGACCCAGCGACCCGCCGAACAGACCGACGAGCTCCGACGCGACAAAGCGGTACTCGCCGGGGAACGCCACCAGTGGAACCAACATCGGGAGTGTCCCACGGGCCAGCGCTGTCAGCGCCCGGCTTCCGGGCGTGTCGAGGTGCTCCACCGCGAGCACCGCACCCAGGGCGTGTACCTCACCCTGCCCCCAGTGAACCCATGTCAGTAGGATAAACACCACGAACGCGGCCACCGGGAGGAGAAACCAGAGCGCGGCGTACAGCCCACCGAGTACCGCGTACAGCAGCCCAACCGCCGCCATATCCCGTACACTGACCGCTCGGCCCCGCGCCCGTGACGGGGTGAGGTGGTCGACAGCCCCGTGTGGCAGCCCCACTAAAAGCGCACTCGCGACCAGCGGCAGAAACTGGTAGCGCCGCGGGAGCGACTGCTCCGGTGCGACCACCAACCCGGCGGCACCGAGCACGGCGGCGGTCCCGAGTACCAGCCAGCCAGGTACCACCGTTAGCCGGACGAGCCTCCGTCGAACAGTCGAATCCGGTGCCGTCATCTGAGCCAGTCCCAGGTGCGGCTCCGTGCCCGAGCCGGTAAAACACCACGCACTCGGTCGGCCCCGAGCGGCGGCAGGATACAGCCTGTCTGCACCGGAAAGGGGAGAGAGCGCTCCGGTGAGTCTGCCCTGGCGGCTGTCTTCGACCGCCACCCGACACAGTCAGCTACAAGCTTTTATATGATACGCGTCGGAAACTCAATTCATGGACGTAACCGAGCTCCGTGTGCAGAACTACAGGAGTCTCAGCGACACAGGGTGGGTCGAGATCGACGAGCTGACCTGTCTTGTTGGCAAAAACGAGTCGGGAAAAACGGCGTTCATGCGGGCGGTGGAGAAACTGAACCCCGCGTACGGCGACACCGAGTACAGCGCGTACGCGGAGTACCCCCGCGACGAGTGGCCCGCCTACAACAACCGTCACGAGAGCGACCCGGCGGTGGTCGCGAGTGGCCGGTTCGAGCTGACAGACGTCGAACTCGACGAGCTCGAGACGGTCTTCGCCGACGGAATTCTCGCAGACCGCGAGGTGACCGTCCACCGCGACTACCAGAACGAGCTCCACTGGGAACTCGACCTCGACGAGGCTGTCGGCCTCGACTACATCGCGGACACCCACGGGTTCGACACGGAGCTCCGGTCGGCGCTCCGGGAGGCGACGTCGTTCGCGGCGCTCTCCGGCGACGTCCGGGTGCCAGTGGAAAACGAACTCGGCGGTGACGTCGAGACGGCGCTCTCCGACAGAATCGGCTCGGCGGTGCTCACGGACCAACTTCCCGCGTTCCGGTTCATCGGCGAGTACTCGGTGATGAACGGGACTATCCGGGTAAACGACCTGCTGGACCGCCGCGACAACGGCACGCTCTCGCCGGGCGACCAGGTGTTTCTCTCCCTCCTCTCGGTTGCCGGACTCGACCTGGACAGCCTCCGGGCGGTCGACGACTGGCGCGAGACGCTGACCGAACTCGAGGCGGCCTCGGCCGCTGTCAGCAACGAGGCAATCGGCTACTGGAGCCAGAGCGGTGATATCGCGATCCGCATCGAGCGCGGCGGCACCGACGACGAACCGGTACTCGAGGTTCGCGTGGAGAACCGTAACAACAACGTCACCGTAGAGTTCGAACAACGTTCCCACGGGTTCCGCCGGTTCTTCTCGACGTTCTCGCAGCTCTCCGAGTTGAAAAACACCGACAACAACCTGGTCGTGTTGCTCGACGAGCCGGGTCTGAACCTCCACGCCCGGGCCAAACAGGAGTTTCTCGAGTTTCTCAAGACAGAACTTGCGACGAAACACCAGACTCTCTACACGGCCCACTCCCCGTTCATGATCGACGAGGAACAGGTCCACCGTGTCCGGATGGTGCTCGCCGACCCCACCGGCGAGCACAACATCGTCGACGACGTCTCCGCGGCCGACGAGTACACCACGTTCCCGCTGCGCAACGTCTTCGAGTTCGACCTGATGGACACGCTGCTCGTCCACCCACAGACGCTGCTCGTCGAGCGAAAGGCAGACCACGCGTTCCTGTACGTACTCTCACAGATGCTCCGTGACGCCGGCAAGGAGGGACTCGACGGCCGGTGGACGGTCATCCCGGTGAAAGACGAACAGAACATCCAGACGTTCATCTCGCTGTTCGGCGAGGACAAACTCGACGTCGCCGCCATGCTGAACAACGAGCCAACCTGGTCACAGCCGACTCGCGGTCGCGAGGAACGGTCGGCGGTGCTCGCGGACATCCCGGTGACACTCGCAAGTGAGTACAGCGACAGTAGCGACGCCACCGTCGAGGACATACTCTCGTCGTCGTTCTACCTCGAACTGGTCAACCAGACCTACGCGACCGGTATCCGCGAGGCCGAGGGGACACCCGACCGCGTCACCGCCGAACAGCTCGACGGCGGTGGCCCGGTCGTCCGACAGCTTGAGAGCTACTTCCGGACACACGATATAAACAACGGCACGTTCGACCGCGAGGCGCCCGCGCTGTACCTGCAGCGAAACCGTGCAGAGCTGGCCGACGAACTCGACAAGGAGACACGGCGTAGCTTCACCCGGCTGTTTACCGACCTGAACAACGTGCTCGAGTCCTTCGAGGGTGTTCAGGTCCGCGAGAGCTCGTTCCTGAACTCGCTCTTTGGCTGAAGGTCTGTGGACAGACGGCTCGCTGAAACAGACAACAGCGATGAACAACCCGGCAGGACCGGGCTACGCAGCCGAGTTCGTCCGCAAGAATCCGAACGTCCGTGAACGCTCACCGGGCGCGGCTGATCTCGGGTCGCTCGATAACCGACTCGTCGAACTCGATGTCCCAGCTCGGTGCCTCCCGGGTGATGTCGTCGTAGATGTGGATCTCGTCTTCCTGGAAGAACCGTTTGGTGAACCTCGCGTGCGGGATGAGTTCCACCACGCCCGTGTCCAAGTCGACGACCAACACACCCTCGTCGATGTCGTTGTAGATGAGTTCACCGAAGGTTATCTCGCCGTCGGTGACTCCGAGGATAACGTCACCCGGGTATATCTTCGGGTCGTCCATGTTCGCGGGCACGAACGGTTCGGTTCCCGCGACAGTGAGTTGTTCTGCCGAGAGCCCGTCTATCGGCAATTCATCGACCGATGCGCTGCCGTGTACCATTATGTCCCGGCGGCCGTCTTGGATTCGCTGCATAACACGCTGGTGTTTGCCCCCCTCGTTATTATAGACCGTACCTGACCAGTTTGTATCCCCCGGCTGTCGGGGTCAGGCGTCGGTTGGCGGGCAGATATCGATCGTCGATCTGGTTATGATACCCTCCTCGGCGCTGTCTATCCAGAGTCGAAACGGTGTCGTGTCGTTTGCCGTGATCCGAACGACGCCATCCCGGGTCTCGACCGGAACGGCCCTGCCGTCCGGATGCCGTGCGGAGACGTTCAACACCCGTGGTTCTGAGACGTTCACCCGTAGTTCGAACCCGCTGTCGGTCGTGTTCGCCGTGAACGACTCGAGTGCCCCCAGGGTCGTGTTCGAGACGATACCGTAGCCCGTCTCGTGGCCGACATCCGGGTCGCCGTTGAACTCCTGACAGCCGAACCCGTCGGGGAACGTGACCGCATCACCGCTGTCGGCACCGCCAGAGAGGATAGTTACGAGTCCGAACGCCGAAAACGCGACAGCACCGACACCCACAATCCCGAGGAACACGACGAACACCTGGTAGCTATCAATCCTGTCGAACATATCGGCAGTTCACACGGCAGGAGATAAAAACACGACGGTCACTGTGAGCCGAAGAACTCTTCGAGCAGTTTCCGCTGTGCGGCGCGGAGATGCTGGTGGTAGGTCTGCCGCGAGATATCCATCGACTCCGCGAGTTCCTCGCCCGAAACCGGCCGCGGAAACGCGAAGTAGTCACTCAGATACGCCGTTTCGAGTGCGGTGTACTGACGGTCTGTCAGTCGGTTGGTAACCGCGGTGGTGAAGTCGGCTGTCGGCTGTGGTTTCCGTTCACGCTCGCGCTGCCGAATCAGGTTGACCCCGTCGTAAGCGTCCTCGAGCACAGAGAGCACCGACCGCGGGTCACCCTCGACCGGCAGGTCGACGTGGAGCTGTGCCGTTCCGGACGACCCGGAGACCGAGAGGTCCTGTACCGTCGCGCCGTACTCGGCGAACTCACCGAACGGGTGACGCTCCGTGAGCACGACCGATGCCGCGACGGTCTCGTCCTGTTTGGCGATGACGTACCCGTCGACGACCTCGTCGCACGCGGCCAGCAGCTCCTCGAACGGCTCGTCTGTACCGATACCGGAGACGGTGATAAACAGCCGAAACGAGCCGTTCTCCTCGAGAGTCGACCCGTTGTAGCTGATCGACCCGCCGGCTCGTGTCGCCAGGTCGATCAGCGGGAAGCGGTCGTCGGTGATCTCGAACCCGAGTTCGGTCACCCGGTCTGCGGTGAGGATCTGTTTTGTCTCGATGGCGTTGATACCGCTCGCGATCATCTGCCCGACGGCATCGAACACCGCACACTCGCGCCTGTCGAGCACCTCCGCACGCTCGGCGTAGACCGACAGCACCCCGTAGGTCGTGCGCCGGTAGCTCAGCGGGACCACCGCCATCGCCGCCGCCCCGAACTGCTCTGGTGCGACTGACGCCGGTACCGCGTCCTCGGCCGTCGGCACCACCGCTTTTCCCGTCTCCAGCGCGCGCTCGAACACCGTTCCCGACAGCTCCGCGCTGCTCCCGGTTTCGATAGACTGTGCCGGACCCTCGCTGACCCGGACTGTCATCCCCGAACCCGCGACTGTCGGTTCACCCATCATGGCGTGGTTGTAGCCGTCGGTCGCCGCGATCTCCGCACACACCCGTTGTTCGACGCTCTCGCGGTCGTCGGCCTCGACGAGCGCGTGACTGACGTTGTTGACGAGACCGCTCACCCGACCGAGCACCCGTTCGAGTGTCTGGCGCTCCTCGCGCAACGCGTCGGCGCGCTGTCTGGCGAGTGCCTCCGCCTCCTTGCGTTCGGTGACGTCCTCCTGAAATCCCATAAAGTACAGAAGCTCGCCGTTGTCGAACAACGGGGTAATACTCACCCGGTTCCAGAACGGTGTGCCGTCCTCCCGGTAGTTGCGTAGCTCCACGGTCACCGGCTCCTCGTTGTCGATTGCGGCACGCATCTTCGCCACCGGCCGCTTCTTTGTCTCGGGGCCTTGGAGGAACCGACAGTTTCGTCCCAGTACTGTCTCGATATCGTAGCCTGTCAGCTCGGCGTACCCCTCGTTGGCGTAGACAATCGGGTTATCTGGCAACGACGGGTCAGAGAGCGTAATCCCGACCGGAGCCCCGTCGATTGCCTGGACAACGTGTCGCGCGTCCGGCGTCGGCAGGGCGTCCCCACGGGCTCCCGGCTGGTCGGTCGCCGCGAGATTGTCGACTGCCTCGCGCAGTCGCTCCCGGGTTGCTGCCCCGTTTTTGGGGATGTACGCGGAGACCCCGGCCTCGATGCAGTTGCTTGCGACGTGTTCGCTTCCGTGTCCGGTGTAGACGACGACCGGCAACAGACTGTCGTCTGCCCGGATCTCGCGCAACAGCTCCAACCCGTTCCCGTCCGGGAGCTGGTACTCGGTGACAACCACACCCGGGGCGTAATCCCGCATCCTCGCCCGTGCCCCTGAGAGTGAGTCCGCGATTACCACCTCGTTACCGTCCGCCTCGAGTATCGACGCTGTCTCCGTCGCGGTATCGCTTCCGTCGACAACCAGGGTTCGTACTCGGGACACAATCCCCATATTGTCGAGCACCCCATTTATACCTTCAGCTCTTCGCCCGCTTATGACCCCTCGTCGAGCCGTTCGGCGGCCTGCTGGGTCGGGTGCGCCGCGATCAACACCACCAGCAGCCCGAACATTCCGAACACGGCGTTACCGGCACCGTGTCCCTGTTCTGTGAACACCGGCACGACGAAGTTCAGCACCATTATCACCAACCCGAGGACGATGCCGGCACCGCCGGCAGCCGCGATCCGCTTGAGGCGGGCGGTATCGGTGGTGTGTATCTCGAACATAGTTGCCTGTCGGCGTTTCTCCTCCGACCGATATAACTCTACCGCGACGTGGCCGTTGTGTCGATCAGCATCACGACGGTCGCCTGACTGTCGCTACCCGTTTAGTCGATAAAAAATTGTCGCGGTTTGTTGTTGGACCGCTCAGTCGTCAGCAGGGATCGCGTCGCCGGTCGCACCGAACATGTCGCCCTTGCTGAGGATGTCCTGGTTCTTGATCGTCCAGTTGATCACCAGGAACGAGAACCCGTACTTGGCGACGATGTCGAAGGCGCTGTAACCCCACGACGTGATGCCGACGTCCTCGATGACGCCCGCACCCTCGTTGCCGAGTGCCCACCAGACCGTGTACCCGAACCACAGAACGACCGTCAACCACCGTACGAGGTTGAAGATCTCGTAGGTGCCCGCGGCCTTTGCGTCCTCGGGCCACTCGACGATGAGGACGTAGAACACGACCGCCAGGAAGGTACAGCTAATGGCGTACCAGAACCACCGCATGAGGTGACTGGAAGTCGTCAGGGCTGCCGCCAGGCCCGTGATCATGATGCCAACGTCGAAGACGATGGCGGTGAAGATCTTGGTGATGTTCGACCCGGCGATCAGACCCAGCGAGAGCAGGATGAACGGTGTCGAAAGTGCCCACGTCAGGTATCGACCCCACAGACTCACTGTCCCGTCGACGGTTCTGTCTGCACCGTCGAGGTTGAGTGTCGTCGTCGCACCTTCGAGTGCGTGTCCCTCGGGCATTTCGAGGACACCGATTGTCAGCCCGGACGCGAGTCCGGTGTAGCTAGCGAGAGACACCGCGGACACAGACATCGCCGCGACGATGATGAGCTGTGACCGGGGGTCACCAACGTTACGTGCCATAAAGCCGAACAGCAACAACGTCAATCCGGCCAACCCGATGTTGAGCCAGATCGACGTGCCGAGCAGGCCGTCGTTGAGGACGTGCTCGTACAGGTCTTCTTGTGATGCTTGCAGTGCCACTGAACTGATGACGCTGGTTAGTCCGACCATACAGAACTACGTTGTACACAGTGTATCAAGAAAATACCGCCATACTAGTCAGCATCGACAGCCGGTTTCGACTCTCGGTTACAGTTCGACAGACTGTCTTCTGAACAGACACACTCAACGCCGACACACGACCTTCCAGAGCAAAAACAGGAGTACGGCGGCGAATCCGCCGAGCGCAGAGATGAGCCGCAGGTCGACACCGAGTGTCTCGTCGGGCTGGTACACCCTCGCGTCGTAGCTGTACAGCGTCTCGACGACACCCGGTGCGACGACCCCTACCCAGACGAGTGCCGCCGATGCGGCGATGAACATTCCCCCGAGTATCACAGCTAACACATAGAGGTCCTCGAGTCTGACCAGTTTCCGGGCCTGCTTGACCGTCAGTGAGCTGTTGTCGACGATGTACTGCTGGCGAACCAGCAACACTCCGCCCAGCACCGTCGTCAGGATACCGTTGAGCACGAGCACTCCGAGTGTGAGCGACAGCGAGTTGGTCCCCTCCAGTGACCGCACCAGTTCCCGCCGGAACATCACGGCCGGTGCGACAGTCACCGAGAGTGCGAGTGTCCCCACAGCGAGGTACAGCTTTGCCGCCAGCGACAGTGGTATGAACCGGTCTACGTTCAGCGCCGCCTGCTCGTAGGTGTCCCCCTCGATGAGTGTCTTCGCGATGTCGTCGTCGGGCTGGTCTATCATACCGCTGATTGACAGCACAACGGGCTCTAGACGGAGAGATGTTTCGATGGCCGGGGGGTTGCCGGTGGCTGTCAGACCGAGTCGTACTGGTACGCGCCGTAGCTGACAACGGCCCCGAAGGCGGCGAGCAACACCCCGACAAGCCCGAACGACTGAAATCCGTAGGTGAAAACGAGTGGCACGGAGCCGACGATGAGTCCGAGTCCACCCAGCAGTGCGCGGTTCTCTATCATGAGTCAGGTCCCGGGCGGTCGCGGGTGAGAACCCGCCAGGCCCGCCCGTGGCTGCTCTCTCGTTTCTACCCCAGGTAATTAACAGTTGCGTGGGCAACCGGGACGGCGACAGCCAGATGCCGGCGCTGGTGCCGACGGCGGGCACCGCCACTGTGACAGCTCAGACGACACCCGCCGCCGAGAGCACGAGTGAGGTGACGAACAGGGCCGCGAGCACGACCCCGGCGACCAAGCGCGGGTTCTCCATCGCCTTCCGATAGAACGGCATCGCCTCGTACTGCTCGTGGAACTTCGCCCGGTTTCTCTCGTCGTAGAAGTACTTCGTGCTGAGAAAGAACCGGCCGGTGACGGCACAGCCGGTGCAGACCGGCTCTCCGACGAGACGCTCGGTTTCGATGTGGTCGGTGCAGCTGATACTCCCGCAGTTCGCACAGAAGGTGTAGGTGTTGTCTGCCGTGTCGCCGCAGTGTACACACCGGCGGATCCCGTCTGTGACGGTCCGGTGGGACGGCCCCGCCGCGTCCCAGGTAAACTCGTACTCGTACTCGAGCAGTTGTGTCGTTGCACGAACCCGGGGAAGATACACCGGGTCGACTGCCCGCACGGAGACGTCCGAGCGGGTCGGTTCACAGGTCTTCGTGTACGTGACGTTGTTGTCACCGGTGTACCGGACTGTGGTGGTGTGGGTCGTCCGCAGGCGCTCGATAGCCCACTCTTTGTACTCCGTCTCCGTCTCGCCGAAGCGTTCGACGTCGAGACCGTCGAACGTCTCGGCGAAGCGCTCCTCGTCGAGCGTGACGGTCTGTCCGTTCACAAGCGTCTCGCGCTCGACCACCGCCGGCCCCTCCCGGTCGGCCCTGAGAACTAGCGTCTCGCGCTCGTCGACCCGGTGGACGACGCCCACACTCGTCTCGAAGGTGGCGTCGACGTGTGCCCGGACCTGCACCACGGGCCGGAATCTGGCGTGGACGTGCGGTGACGGCACGTCCCCGGGCTGGATGTTCTCGACGTCCCGGAACGCGTCCCGGAGCGGGGCGGCGGTCCCGCGTGCGGGGTCGTACGGGCGTACTGTTCGGTCACAGAGGATTTCGACGCGACCGTTGTACAGGTCGAGTCCTACCTCGTCGGCGATACGGCGCAGGTCCTCGCCGTCGAGCAGTTCGACCGGGTGCGAGTCGGCGGCTCCCAGTTCCTGTGCGTACGCCTCGGCCGGTCCCGTGAACCGGCCCGTCGTGGCGACCATCCCCCTCGTGGGCCCGTCGTGGTCGACCGTCATCGCGGCCGAGTGGAGCTTCTGGACGACCGGCCGACCGACCGTGTCGGTGTGCTTGCACTCGACGACGACCATCCGCCTTTGACCCTCGACCCGTTCTTCCATGATGATGTCCCGGCCCTCGTCGGCCACCCGCGGCGCCTGTCTGACGTTCTCGTACCCCAGATTCCGGAACACGTCCTGCATAACGTCCTCGAACTCGAACCCCGAGAGTTCGTCGAGGATAGTCATCTCCCGGGCATCTGTCCGGCAGACAGAAAACCTACTCGACAGCACACCGGCCACAGTTTCCTCCGTGTGCCGTCTCCCGCCGTCGGGTCTCCCCGACACCGACTCCGGCACGCCGACACCAAATCCTCAAGACGCTTGCCGGGGTAACCAGCGAGTATGAGACTCAGTATCGTCGGGGGCGGCTACGTCGGGACGACGGTCGGTGCCTGTCTGGCCGACGTGGGCAACGACGTCTGGACCATCGACATCGACGAGTCGGTGGTGACGGCACTCGACGACGGCACCGCGCCGATCCACGAACCCGGACTCGACGCGCTCCTCGCCGAGCACGCCGGCAGCCGGTTTCGTGCCACGACAGCCTACGATATCGTCCCCGAGACGGACGTGACGTTCGTCGCGCTGCCGACACCGAGTAACCCGGACGGGAGTATCGACCTGAGCGCGGTCGAAGCCGGTGTCCGGGCTCTCGGCACGGCTCTGGCCCCGACAGAGGGCTACCACCTCGTCGTGATAAAGAGCACTGTCGTTCCGGGAACAACAGACGAGCGCCTCGTTTCGCTGCTCGAGTCGACCTCGGGACGGACCGTCGGCGAGGACCTCGGTGTCGCGGTCAACCCCGAGTTCCTGCGGGAGGGCTCTGCTGTCGAGGACTTTCTGCACCCGGACAAGGTCGTTTTCGGCACCGAGGCAGACGACCGGGCGAACACACTGCTCCGTGACCTGTACGACCCACTGCTCACCGGGGACACGACACTCGTCGAGACCGGCCGGCGCGAGGCCGAGATGATAAAGTACGCCAACAACGCCTTTCTCGCGGCGAAGGTGAGCCTGATAAACGACCTCGGGAACATCTGCAAGGAGTTCGGTGTCGACGCCTACGCGGTGGCCGACGCGCTCGGTGCCGACGACCGCATCGGTGCCCGGTTTCTCCGCAGCGGTGTGGGTTGGGGTGGGAGCTGTTTCCCGAAAGACACGAGAGCGCTCATCGCCGCCGCGCGCGAGGTGGGGTACGAGCCCCCGGTGCTCGACGCTGCCGTCAGCCTCAACGACCAACAGCCCCGACGACTCCTCTCGTTGCTCGACGAACACGTCGACGTCTCCGGGCGGCGGGTCGCGGTGCTCGGCTTGTCGTTCAAGCCCGGAACCGACGACATCCGGAACTCGCGGGCAATTCCGGTCGTGGAGGGACTGCGCGAGCGGGGCGCGGAGGTGGTCGCCTACGACCCCGTCGCGTCGGCGAACATGCGCGAGCGGTTCCCCGGGATCAGCTACGCCGAGAGCGCCGCGGCCGCACTCGAGAGCGCACACGGCGCGGTCGTGGTCACCGACTGGGACGAGTTTGCCGCCCTCGACGGGGCGTTCGACGCGATGGCCCGCCCCGTGGTGGTCGATGGTCGTAACGTGGTTACCCGACGGGAGGGGCTCACCTACGAGGGGTTGACGTGGTGAGAACGGTTGTGGTCGTCGGTCGTGACGCCCCCACGTCTGCCGACTTCCCGCTGGACGACCTCCCGGGGGCAGGCCGGATGGACCTGCTCGCCCGCTGTGTGACCGCCGCGCTGCTCCGCTCACACGGCATCCGCGAGAGTGTCCAGGTCAGACTCGTGCTCTCGGACAGTTTCACCGTGCGGTTCGACGGGGCGACACTCCAGGGGCTCCACCCCGACGAGCGCTCGACGGCAGCGCTCGTGCGGGCGACACTCGACGAGCGGGAGGCGGCTATCGGTCACATTCCGGTCGAGACATCTCCGGGTGTCTCGCTCGTGCGGATGGGGCTTGCCGAGACACTGGCGGCCGCCGGGGGGCAGGTCTACCGGCTCCACGAGGACGGACAGCCGGCTGCCGACTGTGCGCCGCCGGCGAACCCGACGCTCGTGCTCTCCGACCACCGGTCGTTCCGGGCAGAGGACGCCGCCACACTCGAGGACGCCGACGCCCGGCGGCTCTCGCTGGGACCGACAGTGCTCCACGCCGACCACGCTATCGCCGTCGCACACAACTGGCTCGACACCGACGGGTTCGAGACGTACTGACCACCCACTCCCGACCCGCGACAGCCTCAGCGGTCGTCGAGGCGTGCCGTACACCAGTGACAGAACTCGAGTTCGCTGTCGAGCTCCTTTCCACAGTGTGGGCAGTCCGTCGCCGCCCGGGAGCGCTGGCGCTGCCGGTTCGCGGTCAGGTACGCGTCGAGGACGTTCATCACCCAGATGGCCGCGACAAAGAGCACCAGATCGGGCGCGTCGCCGTACAACTCCGCGACCATCTCGGCAGAGAGAGTCGGGTCGGGACCGAGTATCCACAGCGAGACAGCCAGGAGACTCACCCACAGGAGCGCCCGGACCCGGGCCCGAAGATAGGCGTGGCCGAGCCCCGGCAGAACGGTCGCGAGCCCGGCAGCCACCAGCGGTCGCCCCTGTCTGTGCTCCGCGACATCGCTCATACACCACCGTTCAGTTGGGAGCTATCTTTTACTTTGTGCTCCGGAGTGGTCGGTCCGGTGGTGTCCCGCGCAACTGGTCGAGCAGTGTTCGGAGTGTCTCGAGGTCGTACTGGCCGGGGGCAGTGGCGTCGGCGGGGTCGACCGGGGCGTAGCCGAGGCGGGAGCCGTAGAGCGGTGTGACCGCCCGCGAGTGGCGACCAACCTCGCCCATCGCCACCGTGGCGAGGGGGACTCCGGCCGTGCTCAGCTCGTGTGTCACCGCGAGCAGGTCGAGCACGTCACCCGGCCGCTCGGCCGTGACAGCCAGTTTCGCGATGTCACCGTGCTCGTCTGCCGCCCTGAGCAACCTGCGGAGCCGTTTCCTGTCCGGCGTCGCCTCGAAGTCGTGAACCGAGACCACCACCGCGACGTCGTGTGCCCGGGCCCTGTCGACGACGCGGCCGGCCCGACCGTTCCGGATGGCCGACAGCTCCACGTCGACCGCCGCGACAGCCGGCTGTTCGACGGCAGTTTCGAGTGTGTCGAGCCGGGCCGGTGTGGCTGCTGCCTTCCCACCCTCCCGTTCGACGCGGTTGGTGGCCAGCACCGGCAACACCCCCTCGTAGCTCCGGAGCGCGTCGACACCGTCCGCCGAGCGGTCGAGACGGTACTCGACGATGTCGGCGTGAGGACGTGCCGCCCGGGCCGCCCCGAGGTCGGTGATGCTCGCGGCGAGCACGAACGCCGTGTCCATGGGAGGCGTAACACCGACCCGAACAAAAACGTGTCACCGACCGCGGGCCGTGCGCCGCCCGTCTCTCCGCGGTTAGCTTCCGACGAAGTTATATGTCTGTGTGAACAGACAGTCAGTATGTCAAAGGGTAGGGGTAGACGGTGGTACACGCTCTGGGGTGGGACTGGCCTCGTTGCGCTCGTCGCGCTCGCGGTGGTTGCGGTGACGCGGGGTCGAACAGTGTTCGGGTTCTCCCCGGTGCTCCAGGGTGTGATCGGACTCTTCGTGCTGACCGGGCTCTTTCTCGCCATGCAGTCGTTGCTAGAGCGGTACACGACCCACACGAGCCGATTTATGATCGCACGGCCGCGCAAGACACTGGTGACCGGTGCGGTCGTGACCACGGCGATGTGGGCTCCGTACGGCGCACTCGTGTGGCTGGTCACGTCGCTGGGACCGTCTGCCGTACTTCCACTGGTGTTACTGTCGGTGCTCGGCGCACCCCTGTTCGCGGTCACGCTCGTCGGAACCGGTGTCGGGGTCGCCGGCATCGGCCGGTGGGCCACCGACTGGCAGGGCGGGGGGCTCATCGTGGTCGGACTTCTCGGGGTTCCTATCGGTGCGTTCCCGGTTCCGTTCGCCCTGTTCGGACTGCTCATCACAGTGGTCGGCATCGGGGCGATGTTCTGGGATATGCGCCACAGCAGGGCTCCGCTCGACTCACAGGACCGGGAGAGTTATGCCCGTCAGCACCGCTATCTGTGACCGATGAGCGGGTTCGTCAGACAACAGCAGGATATCGAGTACAGCCCCGTCGGGGCGGCCGACGGTCTCGAAAAGGGAGTTCTCGTCGACGCAGACAGCGGCGCAGACGTTGCCCTCAGACGGTTCACACTCGTCGCCGGCGGGTCGGTTCCCGAGCACACGAACGCCGTCGAACACGAGCAGTACGTTCTCGACGGGGAGTACGTCGTTGGTATCGACGACACCGAACACAGCGTGGCCCCGGGTGATACGGTTCACATCCCCGCCGGCACAGTCCACTGGTACCGCAACGAGGGCGACCGCGAGGCGGCGTTTCTCTGTGCGGTGCCGGCCGGCGACGACACGATACGGCTCCTCGGGTGAGCTACGCTACACAGGGAGCATCGCACGAAGTTGCTCGCGGGAGAACAGTGTCGTCGGACGGTCCATGTGGACGCCGATCTCGCCTTCGAAGGCAGACATGAGTGCCCCCTGAAGCGGTCGTGGTGCGCTGTACCCCGCCCGGAGGAGCTGTCCGAGACGGATGTCGGCGGCCAGCTCTGCCCGCCACGCACGCTCGTACTCCGCGAGTGTCTCGGGCTCTGTGGGCTCGATCGTCTCTGCGGCACAGTCTGCAGCGGTCATCCCGTAGAGGATACCACCCCCAGTGAACGGCTTGTTGTGACCGGCCGCGTCGCCGACGAGAAACACCCGCCCGGAGCTGACCGTCGCCGGCGGTCCGACCGGGATGAGCCCCGAGCAACGCCGGTCGGTCTCGACGCCACACGCATCGGTAAACGCCTCGAAGCGCGCGCTCACGTCCTCTCCGGGCGTGGTCGCCAGCCCGTACTCGACACCGGCTTCGCCCCGCGGGATACGCCAGGCAAAGAACCGCGGCACCGTCAGGTGGACGTCGACGAACGCCTCGTGGTCCGGCTCCGCGCTGAACCCGAGCACCCCGTGGAGCAGTTCGTCAGGCTCCGGGAGACCGGTCTCCGTCCGCACGCGTGACCGCGGCCCGTCACAGCCGGCGACCAGTCGTCCGCGGTGGTGTTCGAGACCGTCCGGGCCACTGACCGCGAGTTCGACACACTCGCGGCGTTCTGTCAACCCGACGACCGTGTGGTTCTCGCGTATCTCCGCGCCGGCCTCCCGGGCGGTCTCTGCCAGTTCCCGGTCGAGTCCGACCCGGTCGATAACCGCAGAGATCGGTTCGTCTCTGTGAAAACAGTAGCTGTCCCCGGCGTCCCCGTCAGGGTGAAAACGCGCCCCCCGGATGGTGTTCTGCCGGAGTCTGTCGCGGGCCCCGTCGGGAACGAACCCCCAGATGTCGGTGCTCACGTGACCCGAACAGGCCAGCGGCGTTCCGACCGTTCCTTTCTCGAAGGCGAGTACGTCCAGCCCGCGGTCGGCGAACCGGCGGGCGAGTCGGGATCCTGCGGGTCCAGCCCCGACAATCAGCAGGTCGTGCATCTGCTCACTGTTCTGTCTGGCCGTGGAAAAACAGTTCGGGTCGGCCGACCGTCTGGGTTCTCTCGTGCCGGTCACGCCGTCGCGGGGGTCGACACCACGTGGACACGGAGCGTGCGTGACACACCGGAAGGGCTTAATCGGACGCCCGACAAGGTATTGTATGGCTACGTTCGACAAGGCCGAAGAACGTCTGTTCGACACCCAGATCTGTATGCGGTGTAACTCGCGCAACCCGGGACGGGCAAGTCGGTGTCGCAAGTGTGGGTACAGTAATCTGCGGCCAAAGGCCCGCGAGAGCAGAAGCGCCTGAGCGACGGCGTCTCCGAGACGGGCGATATCGCACCGAGGCTCGGGCCGGACCGGTTCTGTCACCACCCGTGGCGTCTGCCCGACTGTTCTGAGTTCCGATCAGTCACTCACCGGGGTAATCAAAAGCTTCATATACCGGTGTAGCATACACACATATGCACCCGTTGTGGGTGCCACCCAACCCCCCCAACCCCCACCCCAATTTACTCTATTCCGTCGGGGCGGTCGTTTTGACCGCTCCGGCGAAATAGGCTTTCACACTCCCAGCGGTGCTCCCGTCGAAATCAGAGAGACCAATCTCCGTGACAGGGCTTTCAGTTCTGATAACTGCAGCATCAGCCTCATATACCTCTCCGCAAAATATTCGACTGCACCCGTGATGGGTGCTATCCACCCACCCCAACTCCCACCTGTCGCGTTTTGCTCTATCCCGCTGTGGTGAACCCCGGGAGGCGCGTGACACCGCACCACTGAACACGACGCAGAATCCACCTCTCTCCGGGGCAACCCCGTTCGGGTTTCT